>CAZPSW010000059.1:0-8466 GCA_964589255.1 uncultured Dehalococcoidales bacterium | reverse complement strand
CGTCGCGAGCCAGCCGCTCGTAGACGGCGGCGCTCATGCCGTATACGCCGGGGTCTCCGCCGGAAACGAGCGCCACACGGTGCCCCTGGCCGGCCAGTTCCAACGCCTTCGCGGCGCGGCCCAATTCCTGGCGCATTTCGGAGGAAATCACGCGCTTGCCCGCCAGCAGGTGCCGGATGTATTTCAAATAGCTGCGGAAACCGATCACGGTGTCGCACTCGCGGAGCACTTCGCGGGCACGTATGGTGAGCTGGTCATCGTCGCCGGGGCCGGTACCCACCACGTAGAGCTTGCCCCGGCCCGCGTAATCCCGCCGCGCCAGCGCTAGGGTGACATTGCCGCGCTTCTGCTTGATCACCGCGACCTCGCCGCTAGCGGCGGCGAGAAGTGCCGCCGCTTCCGCCACCGCCGGACTGCCCACCGCCCGGGCCACCACCGCCGACGGCGGTGAGGGACAGGCCACCGCGCTGAGCTCCGCGGCGCTGAAATAAGATAGCGGCATGCCGAGTTCGGCGACGAATTCCAGCAGCGCCGGGTCGTCCCGCTTGGCGTCTATGGTGGCCACCGCGCTGAGGCTGGCGAGTGAGATAGAGTTCTCCCGCAGCACCGCGGTTAGCACCGTTGTCATCTCTGAAGCCGGGGTGCCGCGGTTGAAACCGATGCCCAGCACCAGGCTCGGTGGCCGGTAAATCACGTGCGGCGGCAACGCCGCCGTCAGAACCTCGGATAATACACCGTCGCTGATGATTACGGCGCCCTTCGGCTGAGCCGCGGCTAGCGCCGCCGGACTGTCGTAAAGGGTCACGTTTTGCGGCAGCCTGTCCCGGCCCCAGTCCGTCTCCCCGGTCTGCTGCACCATGCCCACCGCTTCACCGTTGAGCACCGCCGCGCTGATCGTCGCCAGGGACTCCCGATGCTCCAGTCGCCAGCCGTAACGGCCACCGATGAGATCCAGCGGCAGCGTTTCGTTGACCTCGGAGGCAGTGGTCACCACCGGTTGGCCGTGGAGCACGAATGCGACGCGACAGGCCAGTTCGTTGGTGTTCTGCACGTGTCCGCCGAGCACAGTGACGGCGAATTGGCCACGGTCATCAACGGCCACCACGCCGGGGTCCCTGGTCTTACCGTGCAGCAGTGGCACGACGCTGCGTACCGCCACCGCCACCGCGGTCACCAGGATCAGGTTTCGGTACTCACCGAAGACATCGGCCACTATGGCCGCGATGGTGCCGTCATAAGGGCGCTCGCCATCCCCGGAATGGAATTTGGCCGGCACGTAGAGGTCACATTCCGGCAGCGCCCGCGCCAGCTTCCTTCCCAGCGCACTGCCGCGCCGCGTCAGGGTCACCACCGCGCACTTCATGGCTTTGCCTGGCGGAAGCCGTGGTTGAAACCGGCGTCATAGAGCCGGGATGGCTCACCACCCCCGTCCCCGAGGGCATCACCGACCAGGATCAGCGCCTGGCGTTCGATGCCGGCCTTGGCCACTAGAGATGAAATATCCTTCAGGGTGGCGCTGATGACCTGCTCTTCGGGCCAGCTGGCGCGGTAGACCACGCTGACCGGTGTCTGTGGCGGGTAACCACCGGCGGTCAGGTCCGCGCAAACGGCCTCGACCTGTGGCACGCTGAGGAATATCGCCAGGGTGGCGCGGTGCGCCGCCAGGGATTTCAGACTCTCGCGGGCCGGTACCGGTGTGCGTCCTTCGCGCCGCGTCAGGATCACCGTCTGCGTCATGCCGGGCACGGTCAATTCGGCGCCCAGTGCGGCCGCCGCCGCGAAGACGGAACTGACACCGGGTATCACCGCAGAGGTCACCCCGGCGGCGCGCAGTACCGCCATCTGCTCCCGTATGGCGCCGTAGAGCGCCGGGTCCCCGCTTTGCAGACGGGCTACCAGCTTACCGGCTTGTGCCGCCGTCAGCATCAGGTCCGTCAACTGCTCCAGGGTGCGGTCCGCGCTGGTATAGATTTCGGCACCGGGGCGCGCCATCGCCAGTACCGCCGGGTCCACTAATGAGTCCGCCACGATGAGCACGTCCGCGGCCTTGATGATGCGCGCCGCTTTGAGGGTGAGCAGTTCCGGGTCACCCGGCCCAGCGCCGATGAAATAGACGCTGACCGTTTCAGGCTGCACCGCGCACCCCCGTCACGATATATACCGGGGAGAGCGCCTCGAAACGCGTCATACCGGCAATGTCCGCGCCGCGCGCCACGTTGACCTGGATAATGCGGCTCTGAAACCCCAGGCGTGACAGGTGCTCCCGTGCCAGGGCCAGATTCTCCAGTGTCACCAGGTTGAGCACCAGCCGTCCGTCCGGTTTCAGTCGACTAGAGGCCGTTGCCAGGATGTGCGGCAGGTGGCCGCCGCTACCGCCGATGAAAATGCCGTCCGGGTCCGGCAGTCCCGCCAGCGCCTGCGGTGCCTCGCCGCTGACGACGCTGACGTTATAGGCGCGGTGCCGGCGCAGGTTGCCGTCGATCAGCTTGATGGCTTCGGGGTCACGCTCCACCGCATAAACGTGGCCGCGGTCCGCCAGGCGTGCCGCGTCAATGCTCACCGCGCCGCTGCCCGCTCCCACGTCCCAGACCACACTGTACTCACCGAGGGCCAGGTTTGCCAGGCTCACAGCACGTACTTCGAGCTTGGTCACCAGCCCCTGCTTTGAGCCACGATGTGCCAGCTCCGCTTCCGGGGCGCCCCAGCGCCGCGACGGCGGGGGTGCCGCGCGTAGCAGCAATAATACGTTCAGCGGTGCGAACCGTTTCTTTACCGCCAGACGCTGAAGATCAAATTGCGTCACCTTCTCACCCGGCAGACCGAGGTTCTCACAAAGGTAAGCCTGCCAATCGGTGGCGCCCTGCGCCAGCAACGCCCGGGCAATCCGCGCCGGGTTGTTTTCCGCGTCGGTGAGCAGGGCCACTTTCTGGTGGCGCTCGATCTCCGGGACAAGGTGTACCATTTCCCGGCCATGGACGCTAAGCAACCGGGCGTCATGCCAGCTCCGGTTAATGCGGGCAAAGGCCAGCTGCACACTGGAGACGGCGGGAATTACCTCGATGTGCCGAGGGCCGATCTCCCGGTTGAGGTACGCCGCGATGCCGTAGCAACCGGGATCACCAGAGGCCAGCAGCACCATGCGCTTCTCAGTCAGGCCTTCACGAATGCGCGCCGCTACCGCTCCCAACCTTTTGTCCACCACCTCTTTCTGCGCGGCATGGTGCGGCAGCAGTGCCAGCAACCGTGCACTGCCGAAAATGATTTCTGCGCCATCGATCAGGCCCCGTGCGCGCACGCTGAGCCCGTCCAGGCTGTCCCCGGCAATTCCAATCACCGCCAGTTCAGACAACGTCCCCCCTACCCAGCACCTGACCATGGTAATCACTGAGGATGACACTGACGGCGCAAGCGCCCCCGGTCCGGTCACGGCAATGAGCCGCCGCCAGCGCACAGAGACGGTCCGTGAAGAGGCGCCTCACCTCGGGCGGCAGGGTGTTCTGGAAGTGACGCGCGGTGACCGTTTCCCGTAAGGCCGCCAGGCTGTTTTCCGGCACGCCAGAGGCTGCGGCGACTTCCGCCATAAACATTATGTCAACGCGCGACTGGTTGACATGGGTCTCAAAGACGCCGGCGGCCAGCTTGCTCAGTTTGCCCACCATGCCCCAAACGCAGACCCGGTCGATGCCGTGCCGCGTGGCCGCGTCGAGTGTGAAACCGACGTAATCCCCTACCTGAAGGTAGCAGATTTCGGGCAGGCCGAGCTCCGCCTGGGCGTACTTTTCGGAGCGCCGTCCGGTGGTGAGCACAATCTGGCGCTGGTCCGCCGCCAGGGCCACCTTCAACCCCAGCTCAATCGAGGCGGTAAAGGCGGACGCGGCGAAGGGGGTCACGCGGCCACTGGTACCGAGTATGGAAATACCGCCAATGATACCGAGGCGCCCGTTCAGGGTGCGACGCGCGAGCTTTTCACCGCGCGGTACTGATATTGTCACCGTGATGCCCCGCCTTTCCGTGTCCACGAATTCCCGCACCGCGGCCTCGATCATGGCGCGTGGTACCGGGTTGATAGCGGCCTCACCGACTGGTATCTCCAGCCCCGGCCGGGTGACCCTACCAACGCCCTCACCAGCCTCAAGCATGAAGCCGGGGGCGTCAAGCCAGGCGGCATGAGCCACCAGTTCCGCGCCATCGGTCACGTCCGGGTCGTCCCCGGCGTCCTTGAACACGGAACAGGTCGCGCCGGACGCGTCCCGGCTGCATTTCGCCACCGCGAAGGTGTGTTCTTCCCCTTCAAGCGTCAGCGGCACCGAGGTGACTGTGGCCCGCGTCAGCAAGGCCTGCGCGGCGGCGGCGGCGGCGGCGGCGGCACAAGCCCCGGTGGTGAATCCCCGGCGCAGGTTTTCTTTAATCCGCGGCATCGTCCTCCGCCAGTTCCCGCAGGGCATTAACGGTGGCGGCGGCCAGCGCACTGCCACCGCGAAAGCCCCGGATGGTGATGTAGGGCAAGCCGGAGAGCCGCAGGCGTTCCTTGGCTTCCCTGGCCTGCACGAAACCCACCGGCATACCGATGACACAGGCGGGTGTCACCTGCCCACCCGCGGCCAGGTCCAGCAGCGCCAGTAAAGCCGTCGGGGCGTTGCCGATGGCCACTACGGCACCATTAAGCTTATCCCCCAGCATTTCAAAAGCGACGCGGCTGCGCGTGAGACCACGGCGGCGGGCGACCGGCGCCAGCCCCTGCTGCTCCAGCGCGGCGGATACCGTGCCGCCAAAACGCTCAGTGAGGCGTCGGTTGATGCCAGCCTTAACCATCGAGGTATCGGTGTGGATGTCCGTCCCCTGCCTGATGGCGTGGCGGCAGGAGGCCACCGCCGCCGAATGAAAATCGATTGCCTGGGCCAGCCAGGGATCACCGGCGGTGTGCACCAGGCGTTTCACTACCACTCTTTGTTCCGACGTGAACGATGTTTCCCCGAGCAGGCCATCGATCAGCGCCATGCTGCGGTCTTCGATCTCCTGTGGTGCGGCAATCACTTCCCGGTATTCCGCGAATGCCTGGGGCTGTACCGCCTCCTGGTTCCGCCAGATCGTTTCCGTGAGTAGCAGGCCGGTCTTTGGCGTCGCGCCAATATAGAGTTCAAGTCCGGGGTATTCACTCCGCCAACCGGAGAGACGTGCCTGTAGCGCCGCTGGGTCTCCGTCCAGGGACCAGGGCAGCAGCGTCACGGTGCCGACGGCTTCGCCTGAATATTGAGAAATGGCCGCTGACACCTCGTCCGGGGTAGAGGCGACTATCGCCGGGGACGGTGGCACTAATTCGCGCCAACTGGCCCAATCCCCGGAGGCCAGGTACCCGTTCATGGCAGCCGCTTCACGATCATCGCCAACGACGATAATCAACCCGTGATTACTCAAATAAATGCACCGCAAAACAAATCTGACTTGATTTTAATAATTCCCACTGTATTAGTCAACGATGCTCCAGGCACGAAATGGGTTTTAAGTCAGGGGATTCAAGGGGCGAAACCATAAAAACACTGCTGTCTGGCGCCAAACTCAACCCTCTTTGAGGTATAGCTCCTCGTAGAAGGTTTCCAGTTTCAATTTATGCTTCAACTCATCCTGCACCAGACAGGCACAGAACTCTTTTGCCGGTGCCTCCAGTAGCGCCGCCATCATCCGGGTGTAGAAATCGACCGCTTCCTGCTCCCGCTTGATGGCGAAGGCCAGCGCTTCCTGGAGTCCGGAGTTTTGCAACGACTCGGGCGCCGTCAGATAGTCGCTGAGACGCAGGTTGGCGACCTCCTCCGGCTGGCAAGCGAGCTCCGCGGTGACACCGCGCGCCTGCATTTATTTGAGCCAACCGGCGTGCTTCACCTCTTCCGCCTCGAGTTCCTGGAATAGCCTCACCGCAGCGGGGTCTTCGGTCTGGGATTGGGCGGCGCGGTAGAGCGCCTGCGCCGCGACTTCCTGGTAAATGGCGGTGTCGAGCACTTCCCGCAGTTCTTCGTTCAAGCGGCATCGCCGCCGGATACGGTCTCCGTGTCCAGCAGGTCCTGGAAGGCAGCGGCGTGATATTCTTCCTGGTCCGCGATGCGCCGCAGCAACTTTTTCAGGCCCGGTTCCACCAGGTTGTCCGCGGCCTCCCGGTAACGCCGGGCGACCTCGTTCTCGATGGCGACATCGGCCCGCAGCATATTATTGGCGGTGACCGATTGGTCAACTTCGGTGTGCTCCATCACCGGCGTGCCCTGGTTCCCCACCAGTTCCTCGGCGAGCCAGCCCAGATGCTGCATTTCATTGATCGCCTGGTCCTGCATCTGGCGTTTTACCTCCGGATCCCGCGCCATGTAGCCGTGGAAAAGGTATTGCAGAATCACGGTGTATTCGTGAGCGATACCTCAGTTGAGGACGCTGGCGGCCTCGTCCTGGCGCTTGCCGCGGATATACTCCAGGCCCTCGTCCTCGGATTCATCGATGAAATCCCGGAATTTCTCCTGGTGGGACATTTCGTCGGCCAGGATGTGTTCCAGCAGACGCTTAATTTTGGGGTCATCAATCTGCGCAATGTGGTCCCGGTAGTGGTTGATGGCATCCTTTTCCTGGAGCACGTCATTTTGCAGCCAGGTGGGCACGGTGTCACCGGCGGTGCGCATCTGCCCACGGTCCAGTGTCGGCTGCCCGCCAAGCTGTACGATGGCCACCGCCAGCCAGTTCAGATGGCGCATCTCGTCCCGCGTGATGGCCCCGATCTCACAGGCGATTTCACACTCTCCGATGGCGTAGGCATGGGTCAGGTACTGGATGATGGCAGCGTGCTCGTCCCGCATGTCATGGAGCAGTAGTTCGATGATTTCACCGCGGTTCATGCGGCCTCCTGCGCGTACCCGGCGTATAATCTAGTTTACCATGAAGTTTGTCAATGCCCGGTGTCATGCTATGAGTTCCAGGAAATGCTGGTGCCAGCGCTGGTCCGGCGTCAGTTCCGGGTGGAAGGCCGCCACCATGACGCTACCCTGCCGCGCGGCCACGATGGTGCCGTCCGCCAGGGTGGCCATCACCTCGACGCCGGCACCGACGCGCTCTATCATGGGCGCGCGAATGAAAATTGCGTGGTAGGGCATTTCCCCGAGGCCGGCTACCGTCAGATTGGCCTCAAAGCTCTCCCGTTGGCGGCCAAAGGCATTACGCCTGACCGTGATGTCAATGAAATCCAGTGGCGTAATGCTGTCTTTGCTCACCGCCCGCGCCACCACCACCAGACCGGCACAGGTACCCATCAGGGGCAGGCCATCATTCACGCGCTGGCGCAATGATGCGGTGATCCGGTAATTGTGCAGCAGTTTCAGGATGGTGGTGCTCTCGCCACCGGGAATGATCAGGCCGTCAACATCTTCCAGGTCACGGGGCAGGCGTACCGCGCGCCCGGTGGCGCCGAGCCCCCGCAGTACCTCGAGGTGTTCCTCGAAGTCTCCCTGGAGTGCCAGTACACCGATCTTCATGGGTTCATTCTAGCACCCCGCCGGGGTAAAACGCCTCAGGCGCGTTTGTTTTAGGGTGACCCTATCCCCTAACCCCTTCCCCTGGATTGAGGGGAAGGGAAAATCCTTTTTGTAAGGGGCCTCGCCCCTTGAACCCCTTTTGGCCAGGGAAAGGGCACGATTGTTCAGAGGTGCCTCTTTGACTTCTGTTGTACTAGAGGCCCTCGATCCAACGCACCGCATTGTTGAAGATCGCCAGTCCGTCACCCGGCTCATTGCCCTCCCCACGCGTCCAGCGCGGATGCTGCGTGCGCCGCACGTAGCGCTCCGGATGCGGCATCAGGGCGAAGACACGGCCCGAATCATCGGTCAGCCCCGCGATGTCAGCGAAAGACCCGTTGGGGTTGTGCGGATAGCCCGGCGCGCCGCGACCCGAGGCATCGGTATAGGTCAGCACCGCTTTCAGGCGGCGCCGTGTCTCCGGCGGGGCCACCAGTTTACCCTCGGCATGGGCCACTGGCAGGTACATGCGTGCAATGCCGCGGGTGAAAACGCAGGGGCTTTCAGGGTCGACGGCCAGATGCACCCAGCGGCATTCAAAACGGCTAGAGTCGTTACCCGTCAACGTCACCGGCGGCAATTCATCGGTATTCATCGGCCCCGGCAGGATGCCTGTCTTCACCAACACCTGGAAACCGTTGCAGATACCGAGCACAAGCTTGCCGTCCCCGACGAAGCGTTGGCCAGCACCTTGCCCGCCGCGATGTCGTCCCCGTAGCTGAAACCGCCGGGCACCACCAACACGTGGTAGTCCTCGAGCCGGGTCTCAGCGCGGATGAAACGGTTGACGTGTACCAGCGTCGCCTCGGCCCCGGCCAGTTTAAAGGCATGCCCCGTCTCTAGGTCACAGTTGGTGCCGGGGGCGCGCAGTATGAGTACTCTGACCTTAGCCATCTTCACCAGCGCATCGGGCGCTGCCATGCCT
>CAZPSW010000058.1:0-8487 GCA_964589255.1 uncultured Dehalococcoidales bacterium | reverse complement strand
GGAATCCGGGGCGGTACGGTGTCCTATACCCTGAAGGGCGCCGCGTCCGAGGTCAGCGGTGATAACATCGTGATCGCCATTGGCTGTGATCCGGCCAGCGAACTGGCCACCGCACTACGCGGGCTCGTCCTGGATCTGCGCATCGTGGGGGATGCCAGGCAGCCGCGACAGATCATCCACGCCGTCACCGAAGGGTTTTACGCCGCTTACCAGCTGTAAGTAATTCGTTTGGGGGTAGCTGCCATCACCACCACGGATGCTATCACGGGGACGCAGAGGGCGGCGGATTTCATCACCGCCACGGATTTCGCCAGCCTACCACGAGCGGTGGTGGCCCAGGCAACGGTTTCCATTCGGGACCACGTTGGGGTAATGCTGGCGGCGCGTGAGGATGCCGCCGTCCTCGCGGCCAGTACGGCAGCGCTGGCCATGGGTGGCCTGCCCCAGGCCAGCCTGATCGGTTCTAACCGGCGTTTACCGGTCAACGGCGCGGCGATGGTCAATGCGGTGATGGCCTCAACGCTGGACATGGATGACGGCGCTTACCGTCCGGTGGGGCACCTAGGGCATGCCGGCGGCGTGCTGGTGCCCACTGCGCTGGCGCTGGCCGAGAGCCGCCACGCCAGCGGTAAAGATTTGATTTTGGCCACCGTGATCGGCTATGAAATGGCGCTCCGCGTCGGCTGGTTGAGCTTTCTTGGCGGCCAGTACGCCCCGGCGGGCATGGTCGGTAATTTCGGTGCCGCCGCCGTCACCGCGCGCCTGCTCGGGCTTGACGCCATGCGGACGGCCCATGCGCTGGGCATCGCCGAGGCGCACTGCCTGCACCCCTCGCGGGCCAAGAACTACCACCACATGACGATGACCAAAGAGGCGGCGGGCTGGGGCGCCATGACCGGCGTCAGCGCGGCACTATTGGCAGAGGCGGGTTTCGAGGGCCCGGAGACCATCTTTGACCTGCCCGATAACTCCCCGGAACCGCTGGCCACGCTGGGCCAGGAGTGGGAGATCATGGGCCTCTATTTCAAACCCTACAGCCTCTGCCGTTACGCCCACGCGCCGGTCGACGGGCTGCTTGATCTGATGAGGGAAAACCAACTGGTGGCGGCTGATGTCGCCGGTGTCACAGTGGGTATCGCCACCCCGGCGGTAGAGAAAATGCTCAACTACCGCCCGGAAAATACCTGGGAAGCACAGTTCTCGCTCCCTTACGGGGTGGGGGCGGCACTGGCGGACGGCGTGGTACTGCCCGCGCAGATCGCGCCGCGGCGTATTCACGATACCGCCATACTGGCCCAGGTGGACAAGGTATCGGTGGTGGTTGACGCCGAGGCGGACGCGTTGCGTCCCGGTATGGTGGCCGCCCGCGTCACATTGGTGACCGCCGCCGGTGAGACGCTGACGACGTTTGTATCTCATCCCCGCGGGGAACCGGCCAACCCCCTGAGCGCGGCGGACCTGGCCGAAAAATTCAAGTCCCTGACCGCACCGGGACTGGGGCCTGAAAAATCCGCAGAGTTGTTCCGGGCACTGTCTGACCTTGAGGCGGTGGGGGACGTGGCGCCGTTGGTGGCTGATTTCCAACCGGCGGCATAAATAATCCGGGGCGCCACCAGCGGCCCGGCGTCGGGAGGTAGTCATGGCACCTAAAAAGGCAGCCAAAATGCGGGTCAGCGTGATTGACGTGCTTTACGGCTATTGCAAGATGGGCATGAAGGTGGGGAACAGTTGGGATATCAACGCCAACCTGACGCCGCACGCCGTCTGTATGAACGCCTTCTGCCAGGTGGTCTATCCGGCCATCCGCACCATGCGTTACTGGGGGAACCAACCCTGGGACGAGAATCCGGACGTGACCACGGTGGCCTGTCCTGACCGCAAGGTCCAGGTGATATTCCAAATTGAGCGCGTGCCCGAGGTGTAAATATGGCCAGGCCGGTACCGGTCAGGATCACCATCACGGAAATCATGGGGACAGGTATTTGTTCCCAGGGGTACCGCGTCGGTGACAGTTGGCTGGTGGAAAAGAACGTCACACCGACGAATTTATGCATGACCGCTTTTAACGCGCTCTACCCGGCGCTGCGTACCCTGCGCTACGGCGGGGAGACCCCCTTCGGGGAGAAGGACGTGACCCATATCGGCTGTCCCGACGTGAAACACGTGGTCGTCTTCGAGCTGCAGCGGCTTCGCCCTGACACTGGCCCCGGTGCCGCGGCGGACCAGGCAGCGCCATGAGCACCACCCGGGTCGCTGATTTCATCCGTAACACGTCCTACCAGGATTTGCCGCCCGAGGTGATCCAGCAGGTAAAACTGGCCATTCGTGACCATCTTGGTGTCATGATCGCCTCGCGTGATGACCGCGCCGTGACCGCCGCCAGGGACATGGTCACCGCCCTCGAAGGCAGCCCCGAAGCTACCCTGTTCGGCACGCGGCTGATGGCCCCCGCCGGTTATGCCGCCATGGTCGGTGCCATCATGGCGCGCACACTGGACATGGACGACGGCGCCTACCGCCCCACCGGCCACCTGGCCCATGCCGGTGGCGTGGTGGTACCGGCGACGCTGGCGGTGGCGGAAAGTAAACACGCAGGCGGTAAAGAGTTGATTACCGCGGCGGCGGTGGCCTACGAGGTCACCCTGCGCGCCGGTTGGCTGATATCTCTCTGGCGCATGTTCGCCTCGGCGGGCATGGCCGGCACTTACGGAGCGGCGGCGGTGACGGCGCGGTTGCTGGGGCTGGATGTGACACGCACGCGCCATGCCCTAGGCGTGGCCGAAGCGCATTGCCTCTACCCCTCCCGCGCCAAACGCTTTACCGCCATGATGATGACCAAGGAGGCGGCTGGCTGGGGGGCCATGACCGGCGTCACCGCGGCACGCCTGGCGGAGGCCGGTTTCCAAGGCCCGGACACCATCTTTGACCTAGAGGAGTTCAGCGCGGAACCGCTGGCCACGCTGGGCGAAGAATGGGAGGTGATGCGGCTCTACTTCAAGACGCATTCCAGCTGCCGTTTCACCCATGCCCCGCTGGACGGGCTCATTGACCTGATGCAGACGCACCAGTTGCGGGCTCAGGACATTACCGCTATCAGCGTCGGCGTGGCCGTCCACGCCGCCACCATGGTGAATTACCGGCCGGAGAACATCTGGCAGGCGCAGTTCAGCATTCCCTTCGTGCTCGGCGCGCAGCTCACGGACGGTGCCGTGACCCCGGCGCAGATGAATGAAAGCAGGCTCGGGGACACCGGGATATTGGCCCAGGCGGACAAGGTGACCCTGGTGGCGGATGCCGAAGTCGACGCTCTCCGGCCCGGCATGGTACCGGCGCGGGTGCGCATCACCGCCGTTGACGGGCGCAATTTCGAGACCTACGTGCCCTATCCCGGCGGTGGACCGGAGAACCCCCACGGCGCGTGCGCGCTGACCGATAAATTTATGATGCTCTGCGGCGCCGCGCTAGGCCCGGCGCGGGCGGAGGCTTTGGCGCACCGCCTGGACCACCTGGAGGACATCGGTGACGCCGGTGAGATTGCGGCCCTTTTCGCGGCACCGCCGGTAACTCCGAAATAATAACGTAACGGAGGCTGCAATGGAGACGCCAAGGACGTTTTTGGACCGGTTGGGTGAGTGTGACACCGAATACCACGCTCTGGTCAAGCAGGTCTGGGACATGGCCCAGGCGCCCGGCGCCCTGGACCTCAGGACGAAGACCCTGATGGTGCTGCTGATTGATTCCATGAAGGGCCAGAAGGAAGCCACCCCGCGTATCGCGGCGAAGGCTCGCGAGCTCGGCGCCAGTGACGACGAGATTCGGGAAGTCATTCGCCTGGCCTTCCTTGCGGGCGGCGTCAGTGGCCTTGCCGCCGGCGTGATGGCGCTGGTCGACGACTAGTCCGTGCCCACCTGGAGGTGAATACTTGAGCGGATTTGTTGACCTGCACCGGGAAGTCATCAACCGCGGTCTCTGCACGGACTGCGGCACCTGCGCCAGCGTCTGCCCCCGGGCCGTCATCACCATGAACTACGAGACCGAGGAACCGGACCTGACCGGTACCTGCGCGCCAAAGTGCCGCCTCTGTTATGACGCCTGTCCCGGCCAGGACATTGACATGCCGGGTCTGAACCGGAGCGTTTTCGGGCGGCTGCCGGACGCCGCTGAGCCGCACCTCGGTGTGGCCCGCGCCTATCTCAAGGCCTACGCCGTGGCGGACCCGGTACGCCAGGCCGGGGCGGCCGGTGGCGTCGTCTCGGCGCTGCTCGTCTGGGCGCTGGAAACGGGGCATATCAGCGCCGCGGTGGTGGCCGGCATGAAAGAGGCAGAACCGTGGCGGGTGGAGCCCAAGGTGGTCAGGGACCGGGCCGGGGTGGTGCTTAACGCTCAGTCCCGCTACCAGGTGGCGCCCATCAACGAGGTCATGGGCCGGATTTGTAAATCACCGGGGGAAAGGGTCGCCGCGGTGGGGCTGCCCTGTCACGTACACGGCCTGCGCAAGATTCAGGCCATGGACGCGCCCAAGAGCATCGCCGGCGGGGTGGCCTTCAGCATCGGCATCTTCTGCGGTGTCAACGCGCCGCACCGCTGCACGGAACACATCATCGAGGAACTCTGCGGCGTGCCGCTGGCGCAGGTCGCCAAGGTGGAATTCCGCGGCGGGGACTATCCCGGCCGCTTCCAGGTGACCACCCTTGACGGGCAGCTCGTCCCGGCGCCGATGTTCTCCACCGGCTTCACCGCCCAGGGTTTTTACAAGGACCGGTGCCTGATGTGCCGGGACTATGCCGCGGAACTGGCGGACCTGTCGGTGGGGGATTATTACCACCCGGAAATGAAAAAGGGCGTCCGGGGCTGGTCGGCGATCGTGGTGCGCAGCGAGACCGGTCAGGAGATCGTCGACGCGGCCTGTGCCGATGGTTACCTGCACGCCGAGCCGATGGCCCCGAGCTACCTGTTAGGCACCGGTTTTGAGATGAAGCACCACGGCGCCGTGCTGCGTCTGCTGGAACGTGGGCGTCACGGGTGGCCGGTGCCGGACTATCACCTGCCGCTGGAATACCCGTCACCCCTCTTACGTGAAGTCGGTACGCGGCCGCCTTATGCCACCCCGGAATAGGGCCGGTGTGCGTGATATGGGCCCCCGGTGGTATGATGACACTGAGGATGTGACTGAACGGTGGCTGAAAAGGAAAAGAGACTCTCCGCCAAGGTGCGCGGGCTGTTGTTTCTCGGCGCGCTGCTCCTCGGCGCGATCGTGGGTTTCGCCATCGGCAGACCCGGCGAGGGCATCATCTGGGGGATGCTGGTGGGGCTGATTCTTTTCACTTTCGCCGGGCGTGGCAGCTTCGGCGGTTCCGGCTGGTAAGGCAACCGGCGCCGTAATGTAAATCAGGTAAGGGGAGGCTTAAATTGACCGTCGAGACAGACCAGGACATCGCAAAATACCTTGAAATGGCGTTGGCGCAGGGTGCCTCCGAGGCCAAAGTGATTGACCCGTCGCGGGTACCGACCGAGGAATGGGTGCGCTGGAAATGCCAGTTCGGCTGCAACCGCTATGATAAGGGCTACGCTTGTCCCCCGTACAGCCCAGAACCAGCCACCACCCGCGCCGTGCTGGACAGCTATCACCGCGCCATCCTGATGCGTTTCCCGATCCCGCAACTAGCGCCCGGCACCGGGGCATCCCGCCGCCGCCACACCGAGCTGCACGTCAAGATCGTGGACCTCGAAGAGGCCATCTTCAAAGACGGTTACTACCGCGCCTTCTCCTTGCTCTTCGGCCCTTGCACCCTCTGCCCCGAATGTTTCCAATTGCGCGGGGAACCCTGTAAGTTCCGCGCCCGCCTACGGCCCTCGATGGAAGCCTGCGGCATCGATGTCTTCAAAACGGTGCGTTTGTTCGGCGGCGAGTTGGAGACGTTAAGTGACGTTTCGGAGACGCGGTACCAGCACTCCCTGCTGCTGCTTGATTAACCGTCTGACGGCACCGTGCCCGACGCCACGGACGGGCAAGTCAAGAGCGGCAATAAGGCCAGCAGGGCGATGCCGCCGTAGATCAGCCAGATATCGCCGTAGCTGCCGCTGACGTCCCGGACCCAGCCGGTGATGCCGGGGCTGACGACGCCGCCGATCATGGTGGCCCCC
Organism: uncultured Dehalococcoidales bacterium; assembly: GCA_964589255.1. Lineage (GTDB taxonomy): Bacteria > Chloroflexota > Dehalococcoidia > Dehalococcoidales > SURF-40 > CAZPSW01. Next base: position 2,343 of record CAZPSW010000058.1, on the reverse strand, counting down.
ATCACCAGGCCGAAGATACTGCCGAAACGCGCCCGCCCAAAGTAATGGCGCACCATCCCCGGGCGCACCGCGATGATGCCCCCCATGCCCACCGCAAAGAGCACCAAAAACGGTGCCAGCCAGCCCGTACCCCCCGCCGCCACCTGGCCGAAGCAGATGATGCCCAGCCCCAGCATGGCGATGCCCGCCGCCAGCATGGTACGCGGTTTGAAGCGGTCGGTGAGCCAGCCCATGCCCATCCTGCCGATAATGCTGGTCAGCGGGACCAGCATCGCGATCAGACCGGCCGTGGTGCGGTCGATCTGTAAATGGGTCAGGTAGGGGATGATGAAGATGACCACCGCGGTCATGGTGTAGGCGGCGATGATAAAGGTGATGATGAGGTGCCAGAAGGGGCGGCTGCGCAGCGCCTGGTGCGGCGTCATCGAGGCCTCCGTGGGCAGTGCTACCGGCGTTACCGTGGCCGCGGCGCTGGTTTTTGGGACGGTGGCTGCGAGCCGCCCGAGTTCGTAATCGGCCTGCCGGGACCCCGTCAGCGGCGGGCGGCGCAGTAGGAAGACCAGCGGCAGCACCACCAGGAACATCATACCCCCCAGGCAGAGCACGGCGACGCGCCAGCCGAAAGACCCGATCAACGCGGTCACCAGTGGGATCAGCAGACCGCCGCAGGCGAAGCCGGAGATTATGATGCCGTTGGCCAGCCCGATGCGCCGCCGGAACCACTGCGTCGCCACCGTCACCATGGCCGTCATCGAGGTAGTGCTGGCGCCCATCGTGATGAGGATGAAAGCGGTGTAATAGACGGGCAGCGTTTGGGTCTGGCTGAGCAGCACCAGACCGCCGCCGCAGAGGATCACGCCACCCCCAATCAGGCGGCGCGTCCCGAAGCGGTCCAGCAGGTTGCCCACCACCGGTGCCAGCAGGCTCATTTCGAGGCCACGCAGGGACGCCGCCAGGGACACCTGTGCATAGCTCCAGCCGAACTCGCCGCCGATAGGGTCGATCAGCGCCGTGAAACCGTAGTACACCGCCCCGCCGGTGCAGAGCGCGATGGTAAAACAGGCCGCCACCACGACCCAGCCGTAATAAATGTCTTGAATACGCGGCATGCGGTTCCAGATGTTTCGAATTGACGCGCCCCGGTGCGGAGACTGGCGCCTGCCTGAATTTTACTCCGTGCGTGGTTATATTTCAACCCATGCGCCGGCCCGCCACCGGGGTTGACACTCGGGCGCAATTACTCTTAAAATGGGCCTAACTCGGCGGCTGCCCCCGGAGGAATACGATGTCCCGAAAATTCGAGATAGAGTGGCCTGATTTTGAGACCGTGATCCAGTGTGATCTGCTCGAGGATGAGAACCCGGAACTCTGCCGTATATTCCGGGACAGCCTGCCGTTCAGGACCCTTCTGGCGGCCTCGATGAGCGCCGGGGAAATGTTCAAGGTGCCCGTCCCGGTGACACTGCCGGATGGTGACCCGGAAAAACGCGTCTTTTTCCCGGACCAGGCGCCGGGTACGCTGCTCTCCCTGGGCTGGGGCAGCCTGCTGCTGAAATACGGCGTGGTGGCGGAACCGTTCCGTCTGCCGCGGCTGGCCCGCGTGCGGGACGCGGACCTGCCGGCGCTACGCAACGTAGCCACTAAATTGCGGGACGCCTATTTCTTCACCAAGGTAGTGAACATGGCCACCTTCCGGGCCGTGGCATCGTCAGGGGGACAGTGATGGCAACAAACTGGCGTCAGGCAAAAGATTTACTGCATCAGCGAACCCTGGAAATCTTTGAAGACTGCCCCGACGAGATCAAGCGTTTTCACTACGGCATCATCACCCATTCGGATGCCGGCAAGCACTCCCTGAACCAGTATTTCGGCCACTGGGTACACGCTTACGCGCATTACATGCTCTACGCCGGGGACATCCTGGACACGGTGCGCCGTCTGGCGGCGGACCCGGACTATGACCTGCCCCAGTTGCGCAAGCTCCTCGAGGACATCTCCAAGCCCCACGGAGAGCACATCCTGGTGGTGGAATACGGTGGGCAGAAACTACTTGGCGAGGCCATTGACCTGGCGCTAGAGGCCCAGGAAACGGTCACCACCAGGGATGAGTTCGCGGAACTGGTCAGTGCCCTGCAAAGCTACGCCAGCCGCCTCTACTGGTGGTTCCACTGGTACTTCCCCTGGGGGCTTGGCACCTCCTGCCAGCGGTTGTCCCCGGAGGACATCCGGGAGATCGCCCGGTTGAGTGCCGCAGCCTGAGCTAGCGCCGCGCCAGCAGCCCCTCGTTTTCCAGTGTCCGCCGCAGGTTTTCACCGATCTTGTTCCGGATGCGCTCCACCGCGT
>CAZPSW010000057.1:0-8764 GCA_964589255.1 uncultured Dehalococcoidales bacterium | reverse complement strand
ACTTCTAGCGAGTTCGCGCCTTGTATGACGTCATCGTGGTCGGCGCCGGTCCTGCCGGGTGCCGCACCGCGGCTCGGCTGGCGGCCGCCGGGCACCACGTCCTGATACTGGAACGCGGCGCTTGTGCCGGTGAAAATGTCTGCTGCACCGGCATCATCGGACGGGAATGCCTCACCGCCTACGAATTTCCAGATGCGGTACGTCTGCATGCCGCCAGCGGCGCGCGGCTCTTCTCACCGGGTGGCGACAGCACCCGTATCGTCAGGGAATCCGTCCAGGCCGAGGTCATTGACCGCGCCGCCGCCGATGCCTGGCTGGCGGCAAAGGCCACCCGCGCCGGTGCCGAAATATTGTTCCATACCAGTGTCGCCAGTGTCCTGCCGGACGACCGCGGTGTGACCGTCACCGCCGCCGGTGGCGCTACTTACCGGGGCCGCGCCGCCGTCATCGCCAGCGGTTACGGGCGTGGTCTCACCGCCCGGAGTGGGCTGGGCCGCAACGCTGATGCGGCCATCGGGGTGCAATCAGAAGTCAGCATCGACGGTCTGAAAGAGATCGAGGTCTACCTGGGACGTGAGGTGGCGCCGGGTTTCTTCGCCTGGGTGGTGCCGCTGGCGCCGGGACGGGCCCGGGTGGGACTCATCTCCCGTCATGGTAGCGGACGCCGGCTGGGTCTATTTCTGGAGCGGCTGCGCGCCGCGGGACGCATCAAGGATACGGCGGTAGCGCGGCGTTTCGGCGGCATTCCGCTGCGGCCTCTGCGTCGTACCTATGCGCCGCACCTGCTTGCGGTGGGTGATGCCGCGGGCCAGGTGAAGCCATTCACCGGAGGCGGAGTCTACTACGCGCTGCTCGGTGCGGACATCGCCGCGGACGTGCTCAGCGAGGCACTGGCGCGGGACGACCTTTCGGCCACCAGCCTGGCCGCCTACCAGCGCCGCTGGCAGCACCTGTTGAAACGTGAATTTCGATACGGCTACGCTGCCCGTCGCATCTTAGAGCGTTTAAATGATGGCCAACTAGACCGTGTTTTTGCTATAATCAAAGAGAAAGATATCGCGGCGCGGTTGGCGGACAACCCGGAACTCTCCTTTGACTGGCATGCCGCGGTGATACGGGCGCTGGCCGGGCGGCTCGCCGGCAGCGCCGCCGGTTGGCGGCTGGCGAAGTCCCTGATCGCCTGAATGCGTGGACCTGTCGTGGAGTGTGTATGACGGAATCCGAAAGCCTCAAGATCGCTGAAGCCGCGACGGCCTACCTGGAACAACTCTCCGCCGCGGCGGCACACGCCGCGCGTGCCGAAGTGGGGCGCTTCGTGCGCTGGTATCCGGGCCGGGACTTGGACACCCTGAGACCGCATGAAGTCGAAGGCTACGCGGGACGCTTTTCCAGCACCGACACGGACAACGCGCGCAAGATGCAGCAGGTACGCGACTTTTTGGCTTTCGTGCGCAAGCAGGGTTGGACACCGGCGAATCTGGCGACCCATCTGAAGTTGAAGAAAACACCCCGCCGCAAGACCACCGTGCGGGCGCGGCAGACGCCGAAACCGATGACCCTCTCCGACGCCGGGCGCGTCGAGCTTGAGGCGGAACTCCAGGCACTCAATGTAAAACGGCCCCTGGTGGTGGCGGAAATGGCACGGGCGGCGGCGGACAAGGACTTCAAAGAGAACGCCCCCTACCACGCCGCCAAAGAGCAGTTGGGCTATCTTCACGGACGTATCGAGGAGATCGATGAAATCCTGAAAGCCGCCAGTATGGCCACCGCTCGCCGTACCGGCGGCAGTCACGTCGACATCGGCAGCGTGGTCTGTGTCTGTGACCTGGGCGACGGCGAGAATTGTACCTACACCGTAGTTGACACGCGCGAGGCGGATGCCCGGCGCGGCAAGATATCCAATGATTCGCCGGTGGGGCAGGCCCTCATCGGCAGTACCCGCGGGGACGTCATCGAAGTGTATACCCCGGCGGGCAAGATGCGCTACCGCATCACCAGCGTGAAGAACTGAAAAACCGGGGGTCGGTGGGCTCAACCGTGCTTGACTCGGCTACCGCCGGGGGGCTATAATAATCCTTGGCCCAGCTACCGGGTTAGCGTTGTGGCCAAGCTCCACCGGACACCCGCCGATTTTAGGAATTGGGGCTCGATGAAGATTGCGGTCAGTGGCAAAGGGGGAGTCGGCAAAACCTTGTTGGCGGCTTCCCTGGCAAAGATTTTCAACGCATCCGGTTATATCGTGATCGCGATTGATGCTGACCCCGCCGCTTCACTGGCGGCCACATTGGGATTCCCCGAAACCCAGGCCATCACCCCGCTTTCCGAGATGAAAGAACTCGTCGAGGAGCGTACCGGCACCAAAAAGGGTGAATTCGGCGGCCTTTTCAAGCTCAATCCTAGGGTTGATGACCTGCCGGAGAATTATGCCGCGGTACACGATGGCATCCGGCTGCTGGTGATGGGCCAGGTGAAGCGCGGCGGCAGCGGCTGCTACTGCGCCGAACACGCCCTGTTGCAGTCCATGGTGAGCCATTTGCTGCTGGCGCGCCGCGAAGTGGTGATCATGGACATGGAGGCCGGCATTGAGCACCTGGGGCGCGGCACCGCCAAAGCGGTGGATAAACTGCTGGTGGTGGTGGAACCGGGGCGGCGCAGCATTGAGACGGCACTCAAAGTGCATTGCCTGGCCCGGGACATCGGCATCGAGAACATCGCGGTGGTGGGCAACAAGGTGCGCGGCGAGGCGGACCGCGAGTTCATCCGCAGTAGCTTCGATGGGCTGTCGGTGATCGGTTTTATACCCTATGACGAGGCGGTGGTGGCGGCGGACATCGCGGGGCGTCCGGTGCTTGAGGCCAGCCCCCCGGTGACATCTGCTACGGAACAGATATTCCAGGCCCTGGTGGGTACCACGGTACCTTCCGGACAGGCCGGTTGACGGGACGCCACCGGCGTCACACTTAAAAACCAGATAGGAGGTCTCCCTTGGCGTACGATGCGGTGAAGATGCAGGACTGGCAGATTGCGGAAGCTGCCGAAGTGAACATGCCGGGCCCCGACGCGTGGCGTGAGAAACTTGGCCTGAAGGGTGACGAACTGCTCCCTTACGGGCGCATCGCCAAGCTGGATTTCCTGAAGATCATGGAGCGCCTGAAGGACAAGCCCGACGGCAAATATGTTGAAGTTACGGCGATCACGCCAACCCCACTCGGTGAGGGTAAAAGCACCACTTCCCTGGGTCTGGTCGAGGGCCTGGGCAAGCGCGGCAAGAACGTCGGCGGCGCGCTCAGACAGCCATCCGGCGGGCCCACCATGAACGTCAAGGGCACCGCCGCCGGCGGCGGTAACGCCCTGCTGATCCCGATGACCGAGTTCTCCATGGGTCTGACCGGGGACATCAATGACATTATGAACGCCCACAACCTGGCCATGGTGGCGATGACGGCGCGCATGCAGCACGAGCGCAACTACAACGACGAGCAGCTCGAGCGCCTGACCGGAATGCAGCGCCGGGACATTGACCCCAAGCGGGTGGAAATGGGCTGGATCATTGATTATTGTGCCCAGAGCCTGCGCAACATCATCATCGGCCTCGGCGGGCGTATGGACGGCTTCACTATGGAGAGCAAGTTCGGCATCGCGGTCGGTTCCGAGTTGATGGCGATCCTCTCCATCGCCCGCGACTTGGCGGACCTCAGGAAGCGCCTCGGTGAGATCACGGTAGCGTATTCTAAGTCCGGCCAGCCCGTGACCACCGAAGACCTCGAGGTAGCCGGCGCGATGACCGCCTGGATGCGCAATGCGATCAATCCCACCCTCTGCTCCTCGGCGGAGTACCAGCCGGTGCTGGTGCATGCCGGTCCCTTCGCCAATATCGCCGTCGGCCAGTCCTCTATCATCGCCGACCGCGTCGCCCTGAAGCTCTTTGATTACAACGTCACCGAGTCCGGCTTTGCCGCCGACATCGGCTTTGAGAAATTCTGGAACGTGAAGTGCCGTTACAGTGGCCTCAGGCCCCACGTCTCGGTGCTGACCACCACCGTGCGCGCCCTGAAGATGCACGGCGGTGGCCCGCGCGTGGTGCCTGGTGTGGCGCTGCCCACCGAATACAAAGAAGAGAACCTGGGCCTGCTGGAAAAGGGCTGCGTCAACATGCTGCACATGATCCAGGTAATCCGCAAGTCCGGCATGAAGCCGGTGGTCTGTATCAACCGCTTCCACACCGATACCGACGCCGAGGTAGCGCTGGTGAAACGCGCCGCGGAAGGGGCCGGGGCACGCTGCGCCGAATCCAACCACTGGCTCAGCGGCGGCGAGGGCGCGCTGGACCTGGCCGATGCCGTGATCGATGCCTGCGAAGAAGAGAATGACTTTGATTTCCTCTATCCCAACGAGATGAAACTGCGGGACCGCGTGGCGCGTATCGCCAAAGAGGTCTACGGCGCCGACGGCGTCTCCTGGTCACCGGAGGCTGAGACCAAGGCCAAGGCCTTTGAGGCCGACCCCGCCTACGACGAATACGCCACCATGATGGTGAAGACGCACCTCTCGCTGACGCATGACCCCACCCTGAAGGGCGTTCCCACCGGCTGGACGCTGCCGATTCGTGACATCCTGATCTATTCCGGCGCCAAGTTCCTCTGCCCCATGGCGGGCACCATCTCCCTGATGCCGGGCACCGGCTCCAACCCGTCGTTTAGGCGCGTTGACGTGGACACCGCCACGGGCAAGGTTAGCGGCCTCTTTTAGTAATAATCGTGGCACCTCCGGGCTCGGCCCCGAGTGCTGAAGGAAAGGAAAGCCATTGGGACACAGCATCGCGGTCGCGGGCAAGGGCGGTACCGGTAAGACATCCTTCACCGCCATGTTGCTGCGCTACCTGTTAAAGCACCGTGACGGCGCCATACTAGCGGTCGACGCGGACGCCAACGCCAACCTCGGTGAAAGCCTGGGGCTGGCGCCCGAATATACCGTCGGTATGATCCTCGACGACTTCAAAAAGGACAAGATCGACATCCCCGCCGGCCTCAGCAAGGAAGCCTACCTGGAGATGAAGCTCAACGTCGCCCTGCTCGAAGGGGACCGGCTGGACCTGATCACGATGGGCCACGGCGAAGGGCCGGATTGCTACTGCTACCCCAACCTGATGCTGCGCAAGTTCCAGGACATCCTGGCGGGCAATTACGCCTGGGTGGTGATGGATAACGAGGCGGGGCTGGAGCACCTCTCGCGGCGCACCACACAGAACATTGACGACCTGTTCCTGGTCTCCAATCACTCCGTCAAGGCGGCGCGCACCCTGGAGCGCATTCGCGTGCTGGTGGGACAACTGCGGCTCAACGTGGGCCGCCAGTGGGTGATCATCAACCAGGTGCCAGGCCAGGTCGACGACCTGGTAGCGGCGGAACTAACGCGCATGGGTATCACGGAGTATTTCACCATCCCGCAGGACCCCGCCGTTTACGAAGCGGATCTGCACCAGATGCCGCTCACCGACCTGCCTGACGAGAGCACTGCGGTGACGGCCGTAAATGCCATCATGGAAAGTGTCCTGAACCAAAAACTGGAGGTCGCCAGATGACGGCGCAATTACTCTCCGGCACCGAGATTGCCAAGGAAATCAGGGAGAACTTGACCCTCGAAATCGCGGAACTCAAGGCGAAACACAACGTGGTACCCGGCCTGGTGACGATACTGCTGGGCGCGGATCCGGGTTCGCTCTCCTACGTCGGCGCCAAGGAACGTACCGCCCAGGCGCTGGGCATCCACTCGGTGAGGCAGGACCTGCCGGCGGAGACCACCCAGACGGAGTTAATGGCGCTGGTGAAGCAGTACAATGCGGATCCGGACATCCACGGCATCCTGGTGCAACTGCCGCTGCCGCCACAGATCAATGATAAAGAAGTGCTCTACGAAATCGACCCCGAAAAGGACGTCGACGCCTTTCACCCCTTCAATGTCGGCAAGCTGATGATCGGCGAACCGAACTTTCTGCCCTGCACCCCGGCCGGCATCCAGGAGATGATCGTCCGTTCCGGCGTGAAGACCGACGGCGCCGAAGTGGTGGTGGTGGGGCGTTCCAACATCGTGGGCAAACCGATCGCCATGATGATGCTGCAAAAAGCGGCCGGCGCCAACGCCACCGTGACGGTGGTGCATACCGCCACCCGGGACATGGTGGCGCACACCCTACGGGCGGACATCCTGATCGTGGCCGCGGGGCGGCCCAAGGCGGTCACCGCGGACATGGTGCGGGAAGGCGCGGTGGTGATCGACGTTGGCGTCAACCGCATCGGCATGAGCTCGACAGGTAAGGCGATCCTCTGCGGGGACGTTGATTTCGAGGCCATCAGCCAGAAGGCCAGCGCCATCACGCCGGTACCCGGCGGCGTCGGCCCGATGACGATCACGATGCTGATGAAGAACACTTTAAGGGCCGCCAGACTGGCCCACGGAATAGCCTGAATCTGCGGGGAGGCATAGCTGTGAAATACAAGACCAAAGAAATGGAAGCCGCCAACTGGGGCAAGGTCACCGTCCTCGGTGAGACCTACGAACCGGGCAAGCCGGACCGGGAAGAGGCCGGACGCTGGCGTCAGAAGCTGGCCAGCCGCGCCGACAAGCTGCTCTATTTGAAGACTGGCGAGCGTTACCAGTACAGCAATGACTGGTACGGTAGCGAAAAGCGCAAGAACCCGGCATAAGCAAGGAGGACGAGATGGCATTTGAGATAAAGAAAACCGCCTACACCGGCAAGATCCGGGCCAATACCCTGGGCAGCGGCGATAAGGCGATCACACTGGGCGGCGAGACCTCTTACCCGTTCTATCTCTTCGAGGGGGAGATGCCGCACGCGCCGCGTATCGCCATGGAGGTCTGGGACGTGGCCCCGGATGACTGGGCGGCGGCCTGCCTGGCACCATTCGCCGATGTCGTCGGTGACCCCGTCGCCTGGGCCCTGAAATGCGTTGCGGATTACGGCGCTGACGCCATCTGCCTGCAACTGGTGAGCACGGACCCGAACGGGCTGGACCGCCCCGCGGACGAAGCCGCGGCGGTGGTCAAGAGCGTCGCTGACGCGATCGACGTGCCACTGGTGGTCTGGGGCACCGCCAACCACGATAAAGACACCGAAGTGTTGCGGGCGGTGGCCGAGCTCTGCCAGAGCCAGAAACTGACGCTGGGCCCGGTCGAGGAAGGCGACCACAAGAAAATCGGCGCCGCCATCATCGGCTACGGCCACACCGTGATCTCCTCAACACCGATCGACATCAACCTGGCGAAGCAGCTCAACATCCTGCTGGGCAACCTCGGCGTGGCCGACGAAAAGATCATCATGGACCCTACCGTGAGCTCCATCGGCTACGGCGTGGAGTACTGCTATTCGGTGATGGAGCGGGTGCGCCAGGCGGCCATGCTGCAACAGGACGAACGTTTGCAGTTCCCCTTCATCTGTAATATCTCCAAGGAATGCTGGAAAACCAAAGAGGCCAAGGTGGACCCGGATGACGCCACCGGCTGGGGAGACCTGGCGAAGCGCGGTATCCTGCTGGAGGCGTCCAGCGCGGGGGTGCTGCTGATGGCCGGGGCGGACCTCCTGGTGATGCGCCACCCGGAAGCGATCAAACTCACCCGGGAGGTCATCGCGGACCTCTCTACGGCGAGTAATTAAGGCTTGAGAAAGTACCTGGGCCGGGCGTACTGACCGCGCGGCGTGGGGAGGGAATGAAGCAATGTCAAAGATAATCGCATCAGCAGCCATCCGGGGTGCCCACAAGATCGTCGCGGACGCGGAGAAGAAGTGGCAGCACGCGATGGACAAACACGGCGCCAGTGAACCGGTCGGCTTCCCCAACACCGCCTACTACCTGCCCATTATTTACGGCATGACGGCGATGAAGGTGGAAAAATTGGGGGACATGGGGGCGGTGCTGAAGAAGTGCCGCGAGGTACTACCGCCGCCGGTGCGTGAATCAATCCACCTGCCGTACCTGGGCCCGACCCTGGACGCCGGCATGGTCACCTTCTGGGCCACGGAATGCGCCGAGGCGATCCGTTACCTTGAGGAACCGGACTTCTACCTGCCCACCGAGGACCCCACCGTGGATAAGCTCTGGCTGGGGGCCGCGGACGATGTCATCATGCGCAAACGCGGCGTGGAATTCGTTGACGGTAGCGCGCCCGGTTTCGCCGCCATCGTCGGTGCCGCGCCGAGCCCCGAGATCGCCAAATCGATCGCCGAAGAGTTGCAGAAAAAGAATCTCTATGTCTTCATGTGCGGCAACACCGACGGCAAGACCTTCAGCGAACAGCTGCTTGAGGCTGGAGTACAGGTGGGTTGGGGCGTCCGCCTGGTGCCCTTCTCGCCAGACGTGGCCGGGGCCGTCTTCGCGGTGGGTTTCGCCACCCGCGCCGCGATGAGCTTCGGCGGCATGGAACCCGGCGATTACCGCAAGATATTGATCTACAATAAGGACCGCATCTTCGCCTTTGTACTGCCGATGGGATACGTCAGCGACGAATGGTACGCCCACGCCGCGGGGGCCATCAACTGGGGCTTCCCCACTATCGCCGACACCCCCATCCCGGAGATACTGCCCACCGGCATCTGCACTTACGAACACGTCGTCTCCAATATCCCGCACGACAAGCTGGTGGCCAAGGCGATCGAAGTGCGTGGCCTCAAGGTCAACATCACCGAGGTGCCGATTCCGGTCTCCTTCGGCCCCGCCTTTGAGGGCGAGCGCGTCAGGAAGGGCGAATT
>CAZPSW010000056.1:6177-8874 GCA_964589255.1 uncultured Dehalococcoidales bacterium | reverse complement strand
TGCCCTTGAGCCAAGCGCGTGCCATTTTGATTTTCGGCGTCACGCCATGGGCCGCTTTCTCAATCGCGGGGCCGCCGGGGTAGCCCAGTCCCAGTATCCGCGCCGCCTTATCGAAGGCTTCACCGGCGGCGTCGTCACGGGTGCGCCCCAGCAGCGCGTAATCACCGTGATCACGCATGAGTACCAGGTCACTGTGGCCGCCGGAAACGATTAGGCAAAGCAGCGGGAACTCGGGCGGTTCGCAGTCCAGCCAGTTGGCGTAGATGTGCCCCTCGAGGTGGTTCACGCCCACCAGTGGCAGTCCCCGCGCCAGCGCCAGCACCTTGGCGGTGCTGACACCGACTAGCAGCGCCCCGGCCAGGCCCGGACCGTGCGTCACCGCCACCGCGTCCAGGTCATCGAAGCCCGCACCCGCGTCAGCCAGCGCCTGCCGGATCACCGGGATGATACTCAGCATGTGCTGCCGTGAGGCCACCTCGGGTACCACGCCGCCGTAACGCGCGTGTATTGCCACCTGTGAGGCAATCACGTTGGAACGGATTTCCACGCCGTCGGCAACGACGGCGGCGGCGGTCTCATCGCAGGAAGATTCAATACCGAGGATCAGCATCGGCTTTATTATAACACAGGCGTGAGCGCACTTTTGACAGCGTAGGCGCTACTTGTTATGATGGGCTGAAATCTCTAAGGAGTAAAACCCTTGTCCGCTTCGGGTCCCGAGGCCTGGTACATCGCCCTCTTCCTGCTCTGCCTGGTGCTCTCCGCCTTCTTTTCCAGTTCCGAGATCGCGTTTACCGCATTGCCGCGCTACCGCCTGGAATACCTGCTGGAGCACAAGGCCAGGGGAGCGACACGCGTGGCGCGCCTGATCCAGCGCCCGGAGCGCCTGCTCTCCACCATCCTCTTGGGCAACAACCTGGTGAACACCGCCGCGGCGGCGCTGGCGACGGCGCTGATCGCGACGCTGGTGCAGGACTCAGCGCGGGCGGTATTGATCTCCACCGTCAGCGTGACCATCCTGCTGCTGGTCTTCGCCGAGACCGGGCCCAAGATCATCGCCACGCATCACGCGGAACGGCTGGCGCTGGCCAACGCGCGCACCATCGAGGTGATGTCCTGGGCGCTGACGCCATTCGTCTGGACGCTGGGTTACATCGCCAGCGGTTTCTCCAAGATATTCGGTGGCGAAGCCGTCTCGAAGTCACTGGCCAGCGAATCCGAGATTCGCGCCATGATCAGCGCCAGTCAGAAAGAAGGCGCCGTTGAGGAAGACCAGGCGGAGATGTTGCACGCCGTCTTCGAGTTCGGCAACCGGCCGGTGCGCGAGGTCATGGTGCCACGCCTGGAGGTGGCCGCGGTGGCCGCCGGCATCACGGTGGCGGATTTCCTGGCCGCTTACGCGGAGACGCCTTTCTCCCGTTTCCCGGTCTACCGGGAGAACATGGACAATATAGAAGGCATCCTTTCCATCAAGGACATCCTGATGGGTATGGCCAAAGGCGGTGTCAACGACCAAAGCCAGATTGATGAGCTGGTACGCCCGGCCTGCTACACCCCGGAAACGAAGCACATTGACGACCTCTTCGCGGAGATGCGTGAAAACGGCTACCAGATGGCGGTGGTGATTGACGAATACGGCGGTACCGCCGGTATTGTCAGCCTCGGCGGGCTGGTGGCGGAGATCGTCGGGCCCGTCGGTGACGAACTGGGCGGCGTGGAGAAGGAATACGAGGCGATCGATGATTTTAATTTCCAGATCGACGCCGGGATGCAGATCGACGAGGCCAACGAAGAGATGGCACTGGACCTGCCGGATGGTGACTACGAGACGGTGGCCGGTTTCATCTTCAGCACGCTGGGCCACATCCCGAAGCAGGGTGAACAATTCAAGTACAAGGGCATGAAGATCGTGGTCACCAGAATGCGCGGCGTCAAGATAGAGGAGATTCTGCTGACCAAGGAAAAACCGAAGAAGAGTAGCGATGCAGCGTCTCAGGGTTAGGTTCAGCCGCGGGGAGCCGGTGAAGTACATTTCCCACCTGGACCTGATCCGTGTCTGGCAGCGTGCCATGCGCCGCGCCGGGGTGCCGCTGGCCTACACCGAGGGTTTCAATCCGCGTCCGCGTATCTCGCTGGCGGCGCCGCTGGCGCTCGGCGTCACCTCCCAAGCGGAACTGCTGGATGTCTTCTGCCAGCGCCGTCCCGCGACGCACTGGTTTTCCCAGGCGCTGTCACAACAGCTCCCCGACGGCATTGAAATTCAACAGGTGCAGGCAGTGCCGGAGGTATTCCCTTCGCTGCAGTCCCAGGTACGTGCCGCGGAATACCTGGTGACGTTGGCGGCTGCCGGCACTGAGGCCCATGTGGCGGCGGCCCTCCAGGCGCTGCTGGACAAAGAAACGCTGCCCTGGGAGCACCACCGGGATACCGGCCCCCACCGTTATGACCTGCGCGCCCTGGTCGAGGACCTCTGGCTCACGGACTGGCAGGCTGATTCCGGCCGCATCGGTATGCGCCTGCGCCATGACGGACGCGGTGCGGGACGCCCGGAACAGGTGGTGGCCGCGCTGGGCCTACCCAGCCCCAGCGGCATTCACCGCACCCGGCTCTTCCTGGCCGCGGCCTGACCGATATGGACACCTCGCTCCCCGCCAGGCTACGCCTCTTCATGCGGCAGCAGCGGCTGCTCGCTCCGGA
>CAZPSW010000056.1:0-6167 GCA_964589255.1 uncultured Dehalococcoidales bacterium | reverse complement strand
GCATATCGCCATTGCCGTCTCCGGCGGCGCCGATTCAATCTGCCTGCTGCATGCCCTGCACGGAATGCAGGATGAATTCCGCGTCACGCTCCAGGCGGTCCACTTGAACCACGGTCTGCGCGCTGACGCCGCTGACGCTGATACTGCTTATGTAAAGCAGTTTTGTGCCCAACTCGGGGTGCCGTTGACCACGGAGAAGATTTATGTAAAGGAATATCAGGCGGCGCACCGGCTGACGCTGGAAGAGGCCGCGCGTGAAGTGCGTTACCAGTTCCTGGCCCGCGTAGCGGCGCGAATCGGTGCCCCGCAGGTGGCGGTGGCCCATACCGCGGACGACAACCTGGAGACGGTGCTGATGCACCTGCTGCGCGGCAGCGGCCTGAACGGACTTGAAGGCCTGAAGCTAAATAGTGTCTGGCATTCCGCAGTGAATGATACTGGTGTCACGGTAATACGCCCGCTATTGGATTTTACCCGCGCTGAAACACTGGCCTACGCCGCGTTACACCGGCTAAAGCCGCGGGAGGACAAATCCAACTATGACCCCGCCTATTTCCGTAACCGGGTGCGCCGCGAATTCCTACCCTGGCTGGAGGAATTCAGCCCTGCGGTACGGCGCACGCTGCACCGGCTGGCGCGCCTCTCCGGAGAGGACCTGGCCCTGCTCGACGCTGAGACAGACCGCCACTGGCAGGCAGCGGCGACGGTAACTGACGGCGCCGTGGAACTCCGTCGCGAAGCCGTCGCGGGTCTGCCGCGCGCGTACCAGCGCCGCCTGCTGCGCCGTGCTGTGATGGCGCTGCACGGCAACCTCAAAGACATTGAGTGGCGGCACGTGGAGCAGATGCTGACGCTCTGCGGCAAAGGGGCGGGCAAGCGTATCAACCTGCCGCATGGGCTCATCTTCAGCGCGGGCTATGAGGTACTGCGCCTGAGTCGTGAACTACCGCCGTCGCCCTATCCCCCGCTGGCGGGGGAAATTCCGCTGCTTGTTCCAGGCACTACCGCCGTCGGTGGCTGGACGGTGCGCGCCAGTCTGAGCGGGGACAAACGGGTACACGGACCCGGTGACGAATTCAGCGCCTGCCTCGACCGGGACCGCTGCGGCGAGGCCTTACGGGTGCGCACGCGGCGGCGCGGGGACCGCTTTCAGCCGCTGGGCATGGATCAACTTAAAAAACTCAGTGACCACTTCATCGACGCCAGGGTGCCGTCCGGCTGGCGGGACAGCGTGCCGCTGCTGACGGACGGTGAAAGACTGCTCTGGGTGGTCGGTTCCCGCCTCGATGACCGCGTCAAGGTGACGACGCGAACGCGGCGTGTGCTGCGCCTGGAGTTCCGCCTAACCGCTGATGGCGGCGCGTAGGCACACCGCCAGTTCAAACGGGTCCCGCGTCACCACCGAGGCGGCGTAAATCTCCATCGCCCCAATGTCCGAGGTACGGTTGGCGACGTCCCCGCGGTCCAGCAGGCGCACCAGCACCGGAAATCCCTGCCAACTCTCCGGGGTGACCGCCAGCGGTGGTATCACCAGGCTCAGGTTAAAAAAATTCACGCCGAGGTCATTGACCAGTGTGGCCAGCACGGTATGCAACACCCGCTTGAAGACATCGCTCAGGGCATCCGCGTAGATCATTACCTCCCGGTCCTTGAACGGCGTCAGGCTGGCGGCCACCTTGACGCCGTCAACCTCCAGGCCGCAGCCCAGCGCCAGGTGCACGCGGGCCAGATCGGTAAAATAATTGCTCCCGTAACGCGAGCGGTAATCCTCGGCGGCGCGCCTGAGTGCCTCAACGCGTCCGTAATGCCGCCCGCGGGCCAGCAGGGCCTGGGCGTGACCGTGCACCAGGGAAGCCCCGGCGCGCCAGAGGCAGTTCCAGATAGTGATGAAATAGCGGGCCTCGTGGTCCGCCCGGTGTGCCCGGCGCCCCCATTCGAGGGCCGTTTCCAGGTAGTCCGAGACCTCTGCCAGGGAGAAGGTCAGCGGTTCGAATTCCTTGAAGATGACGACGCCGTGCCAGGCGTCATAGGGGCTGATGTTGGCAGCAGTCACGGCGTGGCTGCCGTTGACACGACCGAAGCTGTCCTGCGGCGTGCCGGTCAGCGGCTCACGGAAAACGTCCTGCGTCCGCGCCCTTTCTATGCGGTGGTGCAGATCGTCAATGCCCGCGCTGTCGTGGGGACGGTGCGTGCGTAGCGGATTGAACAGCGTTTCCTCACCGGTGACTAGGTTGCCGGCACGCAGCAGTCGCTGCGCCCTGACCGCCTCGACGCTGCCGAATGTCTCCTCCGCCCAGGCATTCATCTCCTGGGGTAGGGTGGGGTGTGCCGTGCTCGCCTGGAACTCGAAGATACGGTCACAGAGTTCACGCTCGTGTGCCGGCAGACGGGTCACCAGTTCGCGGATGCGCGTGATCTCCATCGATTAGTGCTTGAAGTGGCGTTCGCCGGTAAAAACCATGGCCATGCCGGCGGCGTCCGCGGCCTCGATCGATTCCGCGTCACGGATGGAACCACCGGGCTGCACGATGGCGGTGACACCGGCCCCGGCGGCGGCCTCAACCACGTCCCCGAAGGGGAACATGGCGTCGGAGGCGAGCACGCTGCCCGGGGCCTTGCCCCCGGCCTTCTCGATGGCGATCTGCGCCGCCACGATGCGGCTCGGCTGGCCCGCCCCCATGCCGGTCACGGTAGCGTCCCTGCCCAGCAGGATGGCATTAGACTTGATGTGCTTCACGGCGCGCCAGGTGAAGCGCAGGTCCCGGAGTTCGGTCTCCGTGGGCGCTAGTTTGGTCACCACCTTGAACTCGACCTTGTCTTCGGGAACGGTGTCCGTGGCCTGCACCAGGTAACCGCCCTTGACGCGCCTTACCTCCAGCGCCGGCGGCAACGCCTGCCCGTAGCCCGGCGGCAGCGCCACCTGCAAAATGCGCAGGTCCTTCTTGGTTTTCAGCAGTTCCAGCGCCGCTACTTCGTATTCCGGTGCCATCACAATCTCGTAAAAGACGGGCTTGATCGCGGTGGCCGCGGCCAGCGTCAATTTGCGGTTCAGCGCCACGATACCACCGAAGGCGGCCACTTCGTCGCCGGTGAAGGCGCGTGCGTAGGCCTCGGCGATGTCCTGGTGACTGGCCAGCCCGCAGGCATTGGTGTGCTTGATGATGGCGACGGTCGGGGCAGCGTAGTCCATCACCACCGCCCAGGCGGCATCGGCGTCGAGGATGTTGTTGTAGGAGAGTTCCTTGCCGTGCAGCTGCGTCCAGCCGGTGATGCCGTTGTCCTGCCCACCACCGACGCGCTGCTCCGCGTAGAAGGCCGCCGGCTGGTGCGGATTCTCCCCATAACGCAGGCCCTGCCGAAATGTCATGGCGAAGCTGAGCGCTTCCGGAAAGCTGTCACCGTCCGCGGTTAAATACTGTGAAATGGCGGTGTCATAAACGGCCACGTGCTGAAAGGCCTTGCGTGCCAGGCACTGCCGTTCTTTCATCCCCAGTTCGCCGGCGGCCAATCCCTCGAGGACCAGTTCGTAGTCCGCCGGGTCCACCAGCACGATCACGCCGGGGAAGTTCTTGGCGGCGGCGCGGATCAGGGTAGGGCCGCCGATGTCGATGTTCTCCAGCGCATCGGTCAGCGTGACGCCCTCTTTGGCCACCGTCTGCACGAAGGGGTAAAGGTTCACCACCACCAGGTCAATCAGCCCAATGCCGTGCTCTTTAAGCTGGTGCATATGGTCTGCCAGGTCACGGCGCGCCAGGAGGCCCCCATGCACCACCGGGTGCAGCGTCTTGACGCGCCCGTCAAGGATCTCCGGGAAGCCGGTCAGTTCGCTGATGCCCTTGACCTCAACCCCGGCCTCACCAAGGATCTTTTTGGTGCCGCCGGTGCTGTAGACTTCGACGCCGAGTTTGGCCAGTCGGGCCGCGAAGTCCGCCAGTCCGGTCTTGTCCGAGACACTGATAATGGCGCGCATATGGTCCTCCAGAATTCTTTCCGCGGGCGGTGGTCAGTCTAGTATCACGCGGCGGTCACCGGCCGGCGGCACCACCTCGCCGATGACGGCACTGTCGGGAACGGCGGTCAAAAACCGGGCGGCGTCATCCGGGGCGCAGAAGACCGCCATGCCGATGCCCATGTTGAAGACGCGGTACATTTCCTTCCAGTCGACACGCCCCTGTTTCTTGATCATCTCAAAAAGCAGCGGTACCTGCCAGGTTTTGGTATCAATGCGCGCCGCCAGACCCGGCGACAGTACCCGCGGCAGGTTGCCGGGCAGACCACCGCCGGTAATGTGAGCCATGCCCCGCACGTATTCCAGCAACGGCGCTACGTCCTTGAAATAAGACCGGTGCGCCGTCAGCAGCGCCTCACCGAGGTTGCCCCCCAGTTCGGCGTGATAGGCACGCATCTGGTCCGGCTTGAAAATACGGCGCACCAGGGAAAAGCCGTTGGTGTGCAGCCCGCTCGAGGGCAGGCCGACGACGGCGTCACCGGCCACGATGTTCTCCCCGGTGATGATACTGTCCTTCTCCACCACGCCGACGATGCAGCCGGCCACGTCGTAGTCCCCCAACTGGTAGAGGCCGGGCATTTCCGCCGTCTCGCCGCCAATCAGGGAGCAGTTGTTCTCGCGGCAGGCGCTGGCCATGCCGCGCACCACGTCGGCGATCTTGTCCGGCATCAACTTGCCGGTGGCGATGTAATCAAGGAAGAAGAGCGGCGCCGCACCGGAGACGAAAATGTCGTTCACGCAATGGTTCACGATGTCCCGGCCAATGCCGTCGTGGCGGTTTACCTCACCGGCCACCTTGAGCTTGGTGCCGACGCCGTCGATGGAGGACACGAGCACCGGTTTCCGGTATTCGCCGAGCTCAAAAAAGCCACCGAAAAACCCGATTCCGGAGAGCACTTCGGGGCGCTGCGTGGTCTTCGCCAGCTTGACGATGATGGCGGTAGTCTCCTCCGCCGTCTCCAGGTGCACGCCTGCCTTTTCGTAGGTCTCGCCGATGGTCTGCCTCCAGGGTGCCGTTCTACGGGCGCCCGCAGAAATTCTAGCACTGGGAACGCCGGATTTCAATTACTGCCGGTCCCAATACAATGCGCTCAGGCGGCGCTGTCCGCCGGGGTGGCCGCCGGGACGCCGGAAGGCAGATCGGTCTCCAGCGCCAGCTTGTCCATTTCCAGCTGCACCGGCACCGGATAGTCCCCGGTGAAGCAGGCGTCACAGAAAACCTCGCCGGGCAGGCCCACCGCGCGCACCAGGCCGTCGAGGCTGAGATAGCCCAGTGAATCAGCGCCGATGAATTCGCAGATCTCAGGCACCGTCTTCTGTGCCGCGATCAGTTCCCAGCGCGTCGCCATGTCAACGCCAAAGAAGCAGGGGCGGCAGATCGGCGGTGAGGTGATACGCATATGCACCTCTTTGGCCCCGGCGCGCCGCAGCATGTCCACCACCTGCGGCGTGGTGGTGCCGCGCACAATGCTGTCGTCCACCACCACCACCCGCTTGTTGTTGAGTACCTGCGGCATCGGGTTGAATTTCATCTTCACGCCCATGTCCCTGAGGCGCTGTTCCGGCTCAATGAAGGTGCGCCCGATATAACGGTTCTTCATCACACCTTCGCACCACTCAATGCCGGACTCGGCGGCGTAACCGCTGCCGGCGGCGGTGGCCGAATCAGGCACCCCCATCACCAGGTCCGCGTCGACGGGATACTCCTGCGCCAGGATGCGTCCCATCGCCTGCCGCGCCGGATAGAGCAGGCGCCCGTTGATGACGCTGTCGGGACGCGCGAAATAAATATACTCGAAGATGCAGAGGCCGCCGCGCGATGATGTCTCTCCGGGGTAAGACCGCAGGCCGCCGGCGTTAATCGCCACGATCTCGGCGGGCTCCAGTTCACGCAGCAGATTGGCGCCCAGATGATCCAGGGCGCAACTTTCCGAGGCCGCCACCCAGCCGTCACCGTTGATCCTGCCGATGCAAAGGGGGCGCATACCCAGTGGGTCACGCACTGCGTAGAACGTGTCGCGGGTAAGTACCGTCAGCGCGTAGGCGCCCTGAATGCGGTTCATGGCGTAGCGGATGCGCTGCTGGAACTCCTTTTCCGGTGCCGAAAGTATCAACTGGGCGATGACCTCAGTATCAGTGGAGGTGTGGAACTTGTTGC
>CAZPSW010000055.1:0-8882 GCA_964589255.1 uncultured Dehalococcoidales bacterium | reverse complement strand
GGTCTGGGTCTCGTTGACCTATCTTTACGGCGTCGGGCGCACGCGCTCGTACCAGCTGCTGGACAAGCTCGGCATCCCGCCGACGGTCCGCGTCAGCGACATGCCGGATGAAGACATCAACCGCATTCGTGAGGCGGTGGACAAGGAATATATCATTGAGGGTGACCTGCGCAAGGAGCGGGACCTCAATATCAAGCGCCTGATCGAGATCGGGAGCTACCGCGGGCTGCGGCACCGCCGCAACCTGCCGGTACACGGGCAGCGTACGCGCACCAATGCCCGGTCCGGACGCGGGCAGCGCCGCACCGTGGCGGGACGTGGTCAGCGCCGCGGGGTCGCCAAGAAGTAAGGCGCCGCCCGGGACGCGGCCATCGAAGTCCGCCTGGCAGGAGGAATAATGGCTCAGAAGAAGTCAAGGAAACGCAAAGAGAAAAAGCTGGTACCGGCGGGACGCGCCTACGTGTCCTCGACCTTCAACAATACCATCGTCTCGATGACGGACCCGGTGGGCAACGTGATCGCCTGGGGCAGTTCCGGCACCGCCGGCTTCAAGGGCTCGCGCAAGGGTACGCCTTATGCGGCACAACTCGCCGCCAGAGACGCCGCGCGCCGCGCCATGGACAACGGCATGCGCCAGATCGACATCTACGTCAGGGGACCGGGCAGTGGCCGCGAAGCCGCGATCCGCTCCCTGCAAAGCGCCGGACTGCACATTACCAGCATCCGGGACGTCACCCCAATCCCCCACGCCGGCTGCCGTCCCCGCAAGAAAAGGCGAGTGTAAGGAAAGATAAATGGCAAGATACACAGGACCAGTTTGCAGGTTGTGCCGGCGTTCGGGCGTCAAATTGATGCTCAAGGGCGACCGCTGCCTGACACCCAAGTGCGCGGTGGACCGCCGCTCCAAGCCGCCGGGGCAGCAATCGGCCCGTTTCCGCCGCGTCTCGGACCACGGCCTGCAACTGAGGGAGAAGCAAAAGGCGCGCCAGAGCTACGGGCTGATGGAAGGCCAGTTCCGCCGTTTCTTCCGCCGCGCAGAGCATGCCACCGGCGTCACCAGTGACAACCTGACGGTGCTGCTGGAGCGGCGCATGGACAGCACCGTGCTGCGGCTCGGTTTTGCTGATTCGCTGGCCCAGGCACGCCAACTGGTGCGCCATGGCCACCTGATGCTCAACGGACACAAGCACAACGTACCCTCGACGCTACTCAAAGAGGGCGATACGGTGAGCTGGCGCGAGGGCAGCACCAGGACCGAGTACTATAAGCGCCTGCAACAAACGATTGAATCCAAGAACCCAACCCGCTGGCTCAGCCTGGACAAGAAGACGCTCACCGGCGTCATAACCAGCGTCCCCGTGCCGGGCGATATCGAGCCCCACTACGAGGGCAAGAGCATCGTCGAGTTCTACTCAAGATAGTAATGCGCCTCGTCGCGAAGGAGAAAAGACTTTGTCGCGTTTAGTGATTGCCAGTATCGAATGTGTCGACAGCCAGGAGAATTACGGGCGTTTCGTCTGCGCGCCGCTGGAACGCGGCTTTGGCGTGACGCTGGGTAACGTCCTGCGCCGCGTACTATTGGGCCACCTGCCGGGGGCGGCGGTGACCCACGTACAGATGGGCCCCATCCTGCACGAATTCTCCACCATCCCGGATGTCAAAGAAGACACCATCGAGTTCCTGCTGAACATCAAGTCCCTGCGGCTCAAGGCGCTGAACAAACGGCCGGGCAAGCTGAACCTGCGCAAGGAAGGCGCCGGCGAGGTCTATGCTTCCGATATCACGCCCTCCGCGGACTTTGAGATCATCAACCCGGATCTCTACCTGGCCACCGTCAACGGGGCGGAGGCGGTATTTGAAGTGGAGTTTGACGTTGGCCTGGGCGAGGGCTACCGCCCCGCCGAGAGCTCCGACGGCCTGCCCGTCGGCACCATCCCGGTGGACGCCGTTTTCACCCCGGTACACAAGGTTAATTTCAACGTCAAACCAATTCGCACTGGCGAAGATATCACCCGTGACCAGTTGGAGATCGAGGTCTGGACGAACGGTTCCATCACCCCAACGAACGCCATCAGCGAGAGTGCGCGGACCGTGATGGACCAGTTGAACCCGTTCCTCGAATATCCGCAGACGAGCCGCATGAAGACCGAGGAAGAGCAGCGCCGCCTGCAGATACCTGATGAAAAGTACAACATGCCGGTGGAGCAGCTTGACCTCTCGGTGCGTACCATGAACTGCCTGCGCCGCGCCGGCATCACCACCGTCGGTGAACTCATCGGCAAGGGCGAGAAGGAACTCCTTTCGCTGCGCAATTTCGGCCTTAAATCAAAGGTGGAATTGCAGGAACGGCTGGAGACGATCGGCCTCACGCTGACCCCGGCGGATGAGGATGAAGAGGACGCCGAGGGCGTCGCATCCGAGGAGACCGAGGAGCCGGAAGAGGGTGATGACACCGCCGCCGCGATGGATCAGGTGGAGACCGAAGAGGACATCGAGGCGGAGGTCGAGGCAGAGGCAGAAGGGGCCTGAGGTAAACGATGAGACACAAAATATCGGGCAGGAAATTTGACCGGGACACGTCACACCGGCGCGCCATGTACCGCAACCTGGTGACGGACGTGCTGCGTTACGAAAAGATCACCACCACCGAACCCAAGGCCAAGGAAATCCGTGGCCTGGTGGAGAAGATGATCACGCTGGGCAAGAAGGGCAGCCTGGCCAACCGGCGTCAGGCCTTGGCGTTCATCATCGACGGCAAGGTGGTGTCCAAGGTATTTGACGAACTGGCCACCCGCTACCAGGAACGCGGCGGTGGTTACACACGCGTCACCAAGTTGGGTCCGCGCCTCGGGGACGGCGCCGCGATGGCACGGATCGAGCTGGTTGAATAAAAGGTGGCCCGGAAATTCGTGCTGCTGGTGGAATATGACGGCACGAACTATGCCGGATTCCAACGGCAGCACCACCAGCCCACCGTACAGGCGGCCCTGGAGCAGGCGCTCCGGTCAGTGACCGGAGAAAGGCTCCCCATCAGCGCCGCGGGACGCACCGACGCCGGCGCCCACGCGCGGGGACAGGTGGTCAGTTTTGTCAGCGGGGGCACCCGCAAGACGAGTACTTTTATAAAAGGGTTGAACCATTACCTGCCGCCGGACATCGCGGTCAAAAGTTGCCGCACGGTGGCCGCTGATTTCGACGTGCGGCGCGGCGCCTTGAGCCGGGAGTACCGCTATTACATCAGCGGCGGTGGCACCCGCCCGGCGCTGGGACGGCACTACGCGTATCACGTCCCGGCCAGCCTTGACGTGGTGGCCATGGACCGGGCCGCGGCAATGCTGGTGGGGCACCGTGATTTCGCGTCGTTCGCCTCTTCGCTGGCACGCAGCAACGTCCGGGGCACCACGCGGCACCTGCTCCGCGCCGGCGTCAGGCAGCACGGCGAGATGGTAGTGCTGACGCTGGTGGGGAATGCATTCCTGCCGCACCAGGTGCGCAATACCGCGGGGGCGCTGATCCGCGTCGGCCTGGGTAAAGTGACGGCAGAGCAGTTTTGTAGTATAATCGAGGCGAAAAAGCCCGGGCTCGGTGGCCCCATGGCCCCGGCATGCGGGCTCTTTCTGGAGCGCGTGAATTACCCGGAAGGCAACACAAATGAAAACGTATAGCGCCAAACTGAGTGAGGTCAAACGCGAGTGGCACCTGATTGATGCCACCGACCAGACTTTGGGCCGCATGGCCACCCGCATCGCGCGGCTACTGATGGGCAAGCACAAGCCGTCCTTCACCACCCACCTCGATACCGGGGACTACGTCGTCGTGATCAACGCCGCCAAGGTTCGTGTCACCGGCAACAAGATGCAGAAAAAGATCTACTACAGCCATTCGGGTTACCCCGGCGGGCTGAAAGAGGTCAGCCTGGAACGCATGATGGAGAAAAGTCCCAGCCGCGTGGTGGAACTGGCGGTGCGCGGCATGCTGCCCCATACCCGGCTCGGGGCGCAGATGTTCAGAAAGATCAGGGTTTACGCCGGTGAGGATCACCCCCACCCGGTGAAAGGTTAACCCGCGAGCGAGGTTCAGTTGGAGAAGCAACAAGTATATTTCAGCGGCACTGGACGGCGCAAGACGGCGGTGGCCCAGGTAAAGTTATTTCAGGGCGCCGGCACCATCCTGGTGAACGGCAAGGACTACGAGGAACTGTTTCCCCGCACCGAGCACCGCCGCGTCATCCAGCAACCGCTGCTGGTGACGGAGAACATGGGCAAATTCCACGCCATCATCAAGACCTCCGGTGGTGGTGTTTCCGGCCAGTGCGGCGCCATCTCTCACGGTCTCTCACGCGCCCTGCTCAAATTTGACGAAAGCTACCGCGCCACCCTGCGCCAGTTCCACCTGCTGACGCGTGACGCCAGGGTCAAAGAACGCAAGAAGCCGGGCCTGAAGCGCGCCCGCAAGGCGCCGCAGTACACCAAGCGTTAAACGCATGGCGGCGGTTCCCGAAACTCCGGCGCCCGCCTGGGTTTGGAGCTGACGGCCCCATGATGTATCATAAAGTTAAGAATTTTTTGTGAGGGATACCCATGCCGCGCTATGACTGCCCCGATTGCGGGCACATCTTTGAGGTCAAGCAGAGCTATGACGACGCGCCGCTGGCTGATTGCCCCAAGTGCCAGACCGCGGCGCAGCGCGTCTTTTCCCCGGTGCCGATCATCTTCAAGGGCAGCGGTTTTTACGTTACCGACCAGCGGGATGCCGCCAAGGCGAGCACCGCCCGCTCCCCCCAGGAACGCGCCGATGGCAAATCCGAGGCCGGCAGCGACGAGTCCGGTAAAGCCGAATCCGCAAAGTCCGAACCGGCCGAAGGCAAGGCGGGCAAAAGCGAGCCGGCGGGGAGCGAAACGGCAAAGACCGAATCCACGAAGCCGGGCTCCAGGGCCGACGCCTCCGTGAACTGAAGTGAAGGCGCTGCTGCAAAGGGTCAGTCGCGGCGCGGTCAGTGTCAACGGGGAGACCGTCACCAGTATCGGCCCCGGCCTGGTAATCCTGCTCGGCGTGGCCGCCGGTGACGGTGACCGAGACGCCTCTTACCTGGCGGAAAAATCACTCCACCTGCGCGTCTTCTCTGACGCTGACGGTAAATTCAATCTCTCCCTGCTGGACACTGGGGGCGAGGCACTGCTGGTGAGCCAGTTCACGCTGCTCGCGGACACACGTCGGGGCCGCCGCCCCAGTTTCACCGAGGCCGCGCCGGAGCAGGCGGCACGCGCCCTCTGCGATACTTTCGCGGGCATGGTCCGGGCGGCGGGCGTGAAGACGGCCAGTGGCATCTTCGGTGCGCACATGGTGGTGGACATCGTCAACGACGGTCCGGTCACGGTGATGCTCGACAGCCGGGACAAGTTCGGGGATACGCCGCCTAAAGCGGCCTGAAATCGAGCCCGATGTCGAGCGCCGGCGCGGAATGCGTTAGCGCCCCCACCGAAATGATATCGACCCCGGTTTCGGCCACCGCGCGTACGTTTTCCAGTGTGATACCGCCTGAGGCCTCGAGCCGCGCGCGTCCGGCTACAGCCCGCACCGCCCGCCGCATCATATCAACTCCCATGTTGTCC
Source organism: uncultured Dehalococcoidales bacterium (assembly GCA_964589255.1). Classification (GTDB taxonomy): domain Bacteria; phylum Chloroflexota; class Dehalococcoidia; order Dehalococcoidales; family SURF-40; genus CAZPSW01. The sequence goes on along the minus strand of CAZPSW010000055.1, from coordinate 3,270 downwards.
AGCAGCACCACTTCAGCGCCGGCCTGAGCCGCCGTCACGGCATCCTCAGGACTGGTCACCTCCACCTCAATCACGATACCGGCGGGCGCATTCTGCCGAGCCCGGTATACCGCCACCGCCAGGTCGGTCCCCGAATCCCGCAGTGCCGCCAGGTGGTTGTCCTTAATCAACACCGCTTGGGCCAGGTCAGCACGGTGGTTTTCGCCACCACCCAGGCGCACCGCGTACTTCTCCAGCTGACGCAGACCGGGGGTGGTCTTGCGCGTGTCCACGACGCGGGCCGCCAGGCCGTCGACCTCGCGCACGTAACGCGAGGTCACGGTGGCGATACCGGAGAGGTGCTGTACGAAATTTAGCGCGGTGCGTTCCGCCCGGAGCAGAGTATCAGTGCCGCCGCTGACGGCGGCGATGCGGTCCCCGGGGCTGACGGCGCTACCGTCGGGCATCACCGTGGTGAATTCCAGGCTCGGGTCGACGGTCTGAAAAACCAGCGCCGCCACGGATAGTCCCGCGATTACGCCGCCGGCCTTGACCACCATTTCCGCCTGACTTTGCATCCGCGGGGTGATCAGGGTTCCGGTGGTGACATCGGCGGTAGCGGCGTCCTCGGCGAGGGCGCGCCGCACCAGGGCACGGGTCTCACGGGAGAACTGCATGTCCTGCCCCCGGTGGTTCTCAGTCGCCCATCTTGCCGACGATGCTGCCGCGAGCGAAGCGCAGCATGGCGTCTGACTCAACACGCAGCACGATGGTGTCTTCATTCAGGCTCTCAATGACGCCGTGGATGCCGCCCGCGGTGATGACGCGGTCTCCCCTTTGCAGTTCACCAAGCATGTCCTGGTGCTGTTTCTGGCGTTTGCGCTGGGGACGAATCGCGAGCAAGTAGAACAAACCGAACAACACCACCGTGAAGATGATGATAGGCCAAATGCTGTCGCCGCCTAACAGATTCATGTTGCCTCCTCAGATTTTACGGGTCAGACCGGTTCGCCCCGCAGGGACCAGGGTCCGGCCTGGGTGATCTTTATCTCAATCAGGTCACCGGGACTGGCCTCGCCGGTGAAGAATACCAGCTTGTCACCGCGGCTGCGGCCCCACCACTTCCCCTGCTTACGGGCCTCCACCAGCACCTCGACGCTGGTGCCCAGGCGGGCGCGGTTAATTTCGCCGGCGATGGCCTGCTGCTGCGCTTCCACCGCCGCCAGGCGTGCCCTCTTCTCGGTGCCGGGCACGTCATCGACGAGATCTCGGGCCGCCGCGGTGCCGAGCCGTACGGAATAAGCCGCCACATGTACGGTATCAAATTTCAGCGCGGATAGCAAGTCCAGTGTCTCCCGGAACTCCGCCGCCGTCTCTCCCGGAAAGCCGACGATGACATCTGTGGAGAGCGCCACCCCCGGTATGCCCCGGCGCACCCGCGCCACCAAATCCCGGTAGTCGCCCACGCGGTAGCCGCGGCGCATGGCGCGCAGCATGCGGTCGCTGCCCGCCTGTACCGGCAGGCTGATGTGCTCACAGACTTTGTCCAGCCCGCAGACCGCCGCGATCAGCGCCGGGCTGATGTCCTTCGGGTGGCTGGTGAGGAAGCGAATGCGCCGCAGTCCCGGCACCCCGTCCAGGGCGTAGAGCAGTGCCGCCAGATCCGGACGCCCGGGCAGGTCCTGGCCGTAGGAATCGACGTTCTGTCCCAACAGCGTCACTTCGCGCGTGCCGCCGGCCGCCAGGGCGCTGACCTCGGTCACGATCTCCGCCACTTTGCGGCTGCATTCCGGCCCCCGTCGGTAGGGTACGATACAATAGGTACAGTAGTTGTTACAGCCCTGCATGATGGGCACGTAATGCGTCGGCCCATCCCCCCCGGGCGCCATGCGCCAGGCGGGTGCGGCGTCCCGCCAGAGCGGTGCTTGCCCCGCCACGAAAAAATGGTCAACCTGGGGGAATTGCTGTCTCAGCAGTACCGCGTCACCCTCCACCAGGCAGCCGGTCAGGGCCAGTTCCAGGCCGGGCCGGTGGCGTTTCAGGGCGGCCAGTGAATCCAATTTCCGGCGTACTTTATTCTCCGCGCTCTGGCGTACCACGCAGCTGTTGAGCACGATCAGGTCCGCCTCTGAGACGGTGGCCTGGCGGTAGTCCCGCGCCTCAAGGTAAGCGGCAAGGCGTTCGGATTCCGCCTTGTTCATCTGGCAACCGATGGTCCAGATATAATAGCCCGGCATGATAATTCACCGCTGGGAAGATTTCAGGGTGGCGGAGGGGGAGGGATTCGAACCCTCGACCCGGTTTACCCAGGTAAGCGCTTAGCAGGCGCCCGCACTAGACCACTATGCGACCCCTCCGCGCGGGCAACTGTCATTATAGCATAATCAGGGGTGCCATAAGCGGCAATGGCGTGCCTGTTAGTGGCACCTTCGCGGTGCTGACTTTGTGGCTGGTGGGTCAGGACAACCCGGCTCAGGTCAGGGCGCTTTTTTTAGGGTGACCCCATCCCTTTTTGTTCTGTGAGTGGGAGCCCGGGCAATGATGATGACGGTAACCGCGATGCTGCAAATGATGCCTGCCGCCGACACCGGGATCAGCAGATCGACGGCATAGCCCACCCCGAAAGCAGTCGAGATCAGCACCGCCACGATGGCCGCTATTTGGAGTAGTGGCGTTCGCCACTGCTGGAAACTTGGGGAGGCGGCCTCCGTATACGGCGAATGCTCCGCCCGGCGCAGCGCGATGAGGAGGGGGATGAGAAAGGCAGGTTTGATCAGGTTGGCGATGTTCTGTACCGTATTCCCCGGTGCCAAATTACCCGTCGCCAGAATATCCATCAAATGAACGATCGAGGCCCCGACCCCGAGTACGGTTACCGCGATCACGGTTGCCTCTCGGAAGCCATCCCGCCGGCTGGTGGCTACAATCCCGAGAAGTCCCAGCACAAGGTTGGCAAACGCCATTTCCAGTTGAAAGGGGCTACCGGAAGGCCAGCCCACCGCATCAGCCACCAGATCAGAGAGGAACAGGTGGCCGAAGAAAGATGCGATCCCGCTACCCGCCACCCCTATGCCGAACAATAGTATAAAGGCGATTTCCAACCGCCTTTGGCGTGTCGCCGCGGAACGATCGAATAGCAACACGCCCGCGCAGAGGAGAAGGGCAATATTGAAAACATGGCGACCCGCAGGATGAACACTGTCATTTCAACTCCCCAATTTCCAGGTATCTGGCAGGCCCGGCGGCGCGCGCGCGGTGGGCCAGGCGGTGGGACGCAACCCGCTGTCGATC
>CAZPSW010000054.1:0-8893 GCA_964589255.1 uncultured Dehalococcoidales bacterium | reverse complement strand
TGGTGAGGTAGCGCAGGATGTCCGCCCGCCGCACCATGCCCGCCAGCCGTCCCTGCCGCAGCACCAGGAGCTGGTTCACGTGGTGTTCATCGATCAGTTTCATCGCCGCCAGCAGGTCGTCCTCCGGACTGACGCTGTAGAACGGAGGGCGTGTCATGATCCCGGAGACCGGCGCGTCGAAGCGGGTCTCGGGCGGCAATCCTTTAACATCCGAAAGGGTGACCATGCCGACCACGGCGTCACCGTCCACCACCGGCACCGCGCGGCGGCCCTGACGAATGAAGAACTCCCGCACCACCACCTCCACCGTCGTCTGCGGCGTCACGGTGGGTGGCGCCGCGTCCATCACCACGGTCACGCTGACACCGCGGATGTGCCGCTCCATGGAGATTTCACGCCGGGAGGCGTTGGCGGCAAAGTTCAGGAACATGCCGATCAGCGCCAACCAGATGCCCTGGAAGATGACACCGTAGAAGAGTAAAAAACGCCGCCGAAGATCAGGCCCCAGGCGATGACGTGCCCCAGGATGGCCGCCAGCCGTGTGGCGGCGTCCCGGTCCCCGGTCAGGCCCCAGACGGTGGCGCGGAAGATGCGCCCGCCGTCCAGCGGAAAACCCGGCAGCAGGTTAAAGGTGCCGAGCCCGGCATTCATGATGGCCAGGTTATAGAGCGTGATGGCCAGCGGGCTGGCGCCGTCCGCGACCAATTGCCTTGACCCCCAGAAGATACCGGCCAAAACCAGGCTGGCGAGCGGTCCTAGCAGCGCCATCCAGAATTCTTCCCGGGCGCGCGGTGATTCCTCCCCCAGGTTGCTCACGCCGCCGAAGAGAAAGAGCACGATGCTGCTCACCGGGACGCCGCGAGAGCGTGCGTAGAGCGAGTGCGCCAGTTCGTGCAAGAGCACGGAGATGAAAAAGAGCAGCGCGGAGACGGCCCCCAGCCCCCAGTAAATGAGGCGGGAATAGCCCGGAGAGGACTGCGGGAAGAAATTCGCCGCCAGGAGCCATGTCACCAAGGCGAAAATAAAGGGCCAGATGTAGTGGATGCCGATCTCGATCCCGGCCACTTTAGCGATACGAATTGAGCCGCGCATTGCCCCCGCCCTTTTTCTAAATCTTAGGGCCGCGCGCGGAGGCTGTCAAATCCGCCGGCGTGCGGCGGACGAGTGGCCCCGCATTCGTCAACGCTGCGCCAGCGGTGCTATAATAATCCCGGCAGACCGCGACGCGGCGGCAGCCCATGAGCGTGATGACAGAAACACTGGCCCCCAACCTTTACCGCATTGAGGTACCGCTTTTCGACAACCCGCTCCGTTCCGTCAACTGTTACGTCATTCGTGCAGGGGACGCGGCGCTGGTGATCGATACCGGCTGGAACCGCGCCGACGCCCTGAAGGCGCTGACCGACGGCCTGGCCGAGATTAGCGTCAACCCGGAGACGGCGGACTACTTCGTGACCCACCGCCACCCGGACCACTTCGGCCTGGTGACTACGGTCGCCGGTGCCGGTTCCAAAGTCTACATGGGCGCCCCGGACATTGAGCACATCCGGAAATTCCGCACCATCCCCCCGGCCATGCTGGCCCTGGCGGAGCGTCACGGCTTTCCGGTGGAGAAACTGCAATCGGCCACGAACCGCCCGGTGGCGAGCCCACCGAGTGAGCGGCTGGTGCCGGACTTTCACGCGGTCGGTGAAGGGGACAGCATCAAGATTGGGGACTACGCTTTTACCTGTATCGAGACGCCGGGTCACAGCCCTGGCCACATCTGCCTTTATGACACGGGCTCCAGGATTATCGTCTCCGGGGACCACGTGCTGGGTAACGTTACCCCGAACATCTCCAGCCTGCACCAGGACGGCAACCCGCTGCGTGAGTACCGTGCCAGCCTGGCCAAGGTAATGCACTATGACGTCGCCCTGGCGCTGCCGGGCCACCGCAGCCCGATACGGGATTTCCGGGGCCGTATCAAGGAACTGGTGGCCCACCTGGAGGCACGCAGCCTCGACGTGCGGCAGATCCTGAACGGCGGCGCCCTTTCCGCCTACGAAGTGGCCGGATTGATGCGCTGGGACCTGAGCCACGCCACCTGGGCGGACTTTCCACTGATGCAGCAATGGTTCGCCACCGGGGAGACCCTGTCACACCTCAAGTACCTGGCCGGAGAGGGCCTGGCCACCGCCGACGAGAGCGCTGCAATCATCCGCTACCGCATGGCCTGAAGCGTGCCTTGACACCCGGAAAACGGCTCGCCTAGAATTGGTACCAGAGCTTTCGGGAGCATCCAATGAAGCTATATGATGTCAGCCTGCCCCTGTATCCGGGCATGATCACCTGGCCCGGTGACCCGAAACTTGAGATCGAACTGGCCCATGACATGGCGGCGGGCGCCGCCGCCAACGTTTCGCGGCTGGTGCTCGGCACACACGCCGGCACCCACGTCGACGCCCCGCACCACTTCATCCCGGACGGCCCCGGCGTGGACGCCATCGACCCGGATAAATTGATCGGCCCGGTGCGCGTCTGCCAGTTTCCGGTGGCCGACGTGATCGATACCGTATTGCTGCGGGACATTGACTTCGACGGCGTCAGCCGCATCCTCCTCGGCACCCGGAACTCGGCGCTGCTCGCCAGCGGTGAAATCACCGAGGACTACAGCTACCTCACCCCGGAAGCGGCCAATTTCCTGGTGGCCAAAGGAATTAAACTGGTCGGTATCGACTATCTCTCCATCGAAAAGGCGCATTACCCGGGCCACCCGACGCATCTGGCATTACTGGAGGCCGGGGTGGTGGTGATCGAGGGACTGGACCTGAGTGACGTGCCCGCCGGAGATTACGAGCTGTTTTGCCTGCCGTTACGCATCCGGGGCGCCGACGGTGCCCCCGCCAGGGTCTTTTTGAGGAGCCGCCATGACTGAACCGGCAATCCTCCCGGCGCGTATCGTACCGGCACTGCTGACCGATGACGTGACCGCCCTGAACACCATGCTGCGCCAGGCCGAGGGCTTCACCGGCTACGTCCAGATTGACATCATGGACGGGGAATTCGTGCCCACCCACAGCGTCACCATGAAGGACGTGGCGGCGGCGGCCCCGGCGCTTCACTGGGAGTCGCACATCATGGTGCTGCATCCGGCGCAGCACTTCGCCGCGATCAAAGCCGCCGGGGCGCACAAGGTGATCTTTCATTACGAGGCCACCACCGAGCACCGCGAGACCATTGCAGCGGCGCGGCGCGTGGGCCTGGAAGTGGGCCTGGGGGTGAACCCGGAAACGCCGCTGGAAAAGGTAATGCCGCTGGCCGGTATCCTCGACAGCGTGCTCTTCATGACGGTGCATCCCGGCTATTACGGCGCCGCTTACCTGCCGAAAGTGATGGACAAGGTAATCCGGTTCCGGGCCGCCGCGCCGGGCGTGGTGACCGCGATCGACGGCGGCGCGGGGGAAAAGAATATTCCGGAGATCGCGCGCAGCGGGCTGGATTACATCTGCGTCGGTAGCGCCGTTTTCAAGGCCCCTGACCCGGCGGCGGCCTACCGCCACCTGCTCGGGCTGGCCGGGGGCTAGCCCTTTTTCACCGCGTGGCCGCCGAATTGCTGGCGCAGCGCGGCCAGCAGTTTGACCCCGAAAGGCTGCTCCTGCCAGGAGCGGAAACGCGCCTGTAGCGAGGTACTGAAAACGGGTGTCGGCACCGCCAGGTCGATGGCTTCCTTGGCCGCCCCGCATCAGGCGTTACACCATGTTGGCGCCCATTTTGCCCAGGCCGATAATACCAATCTCCATCTCAGTCTCCGGTGTGACGCCGCTCCATATCAAGTACCTTGTCCAGGCGTCGCTGGTGCCTCTCCGCGCCGGAAAAGTCCGCCCCCAGAAAGGCGCTCACCAGGACACGGGCGGCTTCGAGGTTGATCACGCGCGCGCCCAGGCAGAGCACGTTCATATCGTCGTGCTCCACCCCCTGGCCCGCTGAGTAATTATCATGCGCCACCGCGGCACGCACGCCGGGCACCTTGTTGGCGGCAATGCAGGCCCCGACGCCGGAACCGCAGATGATGATACCGCGCGCCACCTCGCCCGCCGCCACCGCCTCCGCCACCGCCAGCGCGAAATCCGGGTAATCGTCCTGGGCGTCATAGCTGGCGGCGCCAAGGTCTCGTACCTGGTGGCCTTCTGCGCTGAGCCAGGGCGCCAGTTCCTGCTTCAGCGGGAAGCCACCGTGGTCCGCCCCAATGGCGACGCTGCGTGCCGTCATGATTTACCCAGCAGGGCCAGCGCGTCCGCCACCACCCGCGCCACCGTGAATCCGAGCTCCGCGAAGACGGTCTCCGCCGGTGCCGAGGCACCGTAACGGTCCAGCCCGATGGCGATGCCGTCAAGCCCAACGTAACGCTGCCAGCCAAGGGTGCGGCCCGCCTCAATGGAAATACGCTGGCGCATACGCGCCGGCAAAACGCTCTCGCGGTAAGCATCAGGCTGGGCCTCGAAGACCTCCCAGCTGGGTAGGGAGACGACGCGGGCACTGACGCCGCGCCCCTGGAGTTCCCTGGCGGCGTCCAGCGCCAGTTGCACCTCGGAGCCGGTGCCGATGATGATGACCTCGAATCCCGAACCCGCCTCCCAGACCACGTAGCCGCCCTGTGAGGCATCGCCAACGGCACGGTCACGGTCCAGCAGCGCCAGTTTCTGCCGCGTCAACGCCAGCGCAGTGGGGCCGTTCGCCCGTGTCAGCGCCACACGCCAGGCCGCGGCCGTTTCACGGGCGTCCGCCGGGCGGAAGGTCACCAGGCCGGGCACGCTGCGCAGTCCCACCACCTGTTCCACCGGCTGGTGCGTCGGCCCATCTTCGCCGACGCCAATGGAATCATGGGTATAAATATAGATCACGCGCAGGCCCATCAGTGCCGCCAGCCGTACCGCGGGGCGCATGTAGTCGTAAAAAACGAGGAAGGTGGCGGTGTAGGGGATGAGGCCACCATGCAGCGCCATACCGGAGGCGACGGACCCCATGGCGTGCTCACGAATCCCGAAATGCAGGTTGCGCCCGGAATAATCATCCGCCCCGAAGTCTCCGCCTTCCTTGAGTCGTGTCTTATTGGATGGGGCCAGGTCCGCAGAGCCGCCCAGTAACGCCGGGATTTTACCCGCCAGGTGGTTCTGTACCAGGCCGGAAGAATCCCGGGTGGCCATCGACTTGTCTCCTGCCTGGAACAGCCCCTCGAGTTCAGCGTCCCAACCCGCGGGCAGCTCGCCCTGGAGCTCCGCGAGGAATTGCGCCGCCAGTTCCGGGTGGGCCTGCCGGTAATCCTCGAAGCGCTGCTGCCAGGCCCGCTGCGCGTCCGCACCGCGATTGATGGCCTGGCGTAAATGTGCCCCGGCCTCGGGCGGTACCGTGAATGGCTCGGGATAGTCCCAGCCCAGGGCCTTTTTGGTCAACGCCGTTTCCTCAGCGCCGAGCGGTTCCCCGTGAGCGGCGCCGGTGCCGGCTTTATGCGGGGAGCCGATGCCGATGGTGGTACGGCAGACGATCAGGCTGGGGCGCTCTGTTTCCGCCTGCGCCTCTGCGATGGCGGCATTGATGGCCGTGATGTCAAAGCCGTCAATTGGCCCCACCGTATGCCAGCCATAGGCCCGGAAACGCGCCGCCACGTCCTCGGTGAAGGTGATCGCGGTTTCTCCCTCGATGGAGATGTCGTTCTTGTCGTAGCAGTAGATCATTTTACCCAGTTTGAGCGCCCCGGCCAGCGAGGCCGCTTCGGCGGTAACGCCCTCCTCGAGGTCACCGTCGGAGACGATGGCATAGGTGAAATGGTCCACCACTTCATGGCCGGGCCGGTTGTAACGCGCCACCAGGTGACGCTCCGCCAGGGCCATGCCGACGCCGTTGGCGAAACCCTGCCCCAGCGGCCCGGTGGTGGTCTCCACGCCGGGGGTGTGGCGGTATTCGGGGTGGCCCGGCGTCAGGCTCTGCCACTGCCGGAAACGCTTGATTTCCGCCAGGGGGAGGTCGTAGCCGGTCAGGTGCAGCAGCGCGTAGAGCAGCGCCGAGGCATGTCCGGATGAGAGCACAAAACGGTCCCGGTCAGCCCATGACGGGTCCCCCGGATGGTGTTTCAGGCAGCGGTCCCAGATGGTGTAGCCAATGGCGGCGGCTCCCAGCGGCATGCCGGGGTGCCCACTGTTCGCCTGGTCCACCGCGTCCACCGCCAGGAAGCGGATGGTATTGACGCATAGTTCGTCCAGATCACGGGCGGGCATTTATCTCTCCTCGGCGGGACTTGGCACGACTGCCATCATTCTAGCATTATCCGCCGCCGGATAAAAAGCACTATTTGCCAGCCCGCGACGCCGGGACTAGAATAAAATCCAATGTACGATATTTACCAATACCTGCCAGACGTCACGGACTTCAACCTGACGCTGCGGAGCCGGGAGGCCAGCCAGCGCCATTACCTGCTGCGCTTCCAGAGCGCCCGCGCGGCGCGCCCGAAACACCGCTATGCCACCGCCGATCTCTGCATCCCCAACCGCCCCGGGCCGAAGCCGCTGGCGATACTGGTGCACGGCGCCGGTGATTTCAGCCTGGCACCGCTGGTACGCGCCGGGGCGGCGCTGGCAAAGGGAGGCATCGCCGCGGTGACTCTGCGCATGGTCTTCAACTCCCGGCGGCAATCGCCCGAAATCAGGAAACGCTACCCCTTCCTCAGTGACGCGGAATGGCGCGAGTTTTACGTCACCAGCGTCACCGAGATACGCCAGCTGCTGGACTGGGCGGCCATTCACCCCGAGATCGATGCTGACCGCGTGGCGTTGGTGGGCATCAGCCTGGGGGGTTTCATCGGCGCCATCGCGATGGGGCTGGACCGGCGCCTCGGCGTCGGTATGCTGGCGCTGATGGGGGGCAATTCAGAGAAGCTGGTACGGCACAGTCGGCATGTCACGGTGCGCCGCACAGAGCGCCTCTCGAAGGCAGAGTTCGCGGTGAAGCAAGGGCGCTACGCCGCCTACCTGGAGCGGGTGGCCGCCGCAGGGTTTGCACAGGTGGCCCCGGATGAACCCTATTACCTGACGGACCCGCTGACCTTCGCGCCGCAACTGCGGGACCGCCGCCTGCTGATGGTGGGGGCCCGCTGGGATGAGATCGTGCCGCGTGAAGGCACGCTGGAATTCTGGCGCGCCGCCGGTACGCCGCCGCTCCACTGGCTTCCCATCACCCACCTCGGTTTCTGGCTGGCGACCCCCTGGATCAACCGGCGGGTGGCACGCTTTCTGCGCGCGGAATTGCTCGGTCAGCCGGATTAATGGGCGTAGCGCGCGGCCAGTTCCCGGCTGCGCTCGATCTGCCGCAACAGGCATGCCTGCATCGCGTCGCAGGCGGTGAGGATGGCGTCGTCGGTCAGCGCATAGTAAACCCGGGTACCCTGACGCCGCGTGGTGACCACGCCGCGCCCGCGCAGCAGCGCCAGATGCCGTGAAACCACCGCCTGCGGCACCGCCAGTGATTTCACCAACTCTCCGACGCTGTGCTCACCACCGCGCAGGACGTCAATCAGTTGCAGCCTCTTGGGGTCCGCGAAGGTCTTGCAGAGGTCAGCCTTCATCTGGTAGAACTCAATGGTGTGCGGGTTCAAATTCGTATATCTCCATATTCGTATTGACGTATATTATACCATGTCCCGCCACCATCCGCCGGTGCCTGTGATATAATTCCGATGCGGAAAATACCGTCCGGGGGGAATGCGCGACGGTGTCAGAGATAGCGGACATACTGGGACGATCAGACCTCTTCGCGGACCTCAACGCCGCGGAGCTTGAGGCGCTGGCGGCACTGGCGCATACGCGCCGGCTGCGTGGCGGTGAGTTCGTCTTCCGCGAGGAAGACCCCGCGGACAACTTCTACGTGGTGCGACGCGGGCGTATCAAGGTGCTCAAACATGCCTCTTCGGGCAAGGACTTCATCATCGCCTTTTTCAACCCGGGAGAAATGTTCGGGGAGGTGGCGGTCTTTGGCGGCAAGCCCTACCCGGCCTCGGCCCAGGCCGTCGGCAGCGCCCAGGTGCTGGGCGTCCGCCGTGAAGATTTCCTAAATTTCATCACCGCCCGCCCGGAGCTATCTTTACGCATCATCGACGTCCTCGGCGGACGCCTGCGTGACGCCCAGTCACGGCTCAAGGACCTGGCCGCGGAACGCGCCGAACCCCGAGTGGCGCGTATCATGCTGATGCTCAGTTCCCGCCTCGGCGCCACGCTGCCCTTCACGCGCCAGGAGATCGCAGACATGGCCGGGATCACGGTGGAGACAGCGATCCGCATCATGGGCCACTTCCGGGAAGAGGGCATCATCGACTCGGAACGCGGCTCGATCACCATCCTTGACGAAGCCGGGCTGCGAAACTTCAGCGCGGGCGGGTAGGCCCCACATTTTCACGCCTGTATGACCTAGGTCATAACACCATCCCCCAGATTGCGCTAGAATGAGACTGTACCCGGAAAAGGGGGTGACCGTGATGGCCAGCAATTGCCCCGGACAAAGTGACCGAAACCTGAAAGTGGACACCATCAAATGTCCCGGCTGCTGCCGCGACGTTGAAATATTCTCCGACGAGAACCGGGTGCGCTGCCCCTACTGCCGCACCGTGGTCTACCGTGACCGCATGCCTTCGTGCGTTGACTGGTGCCCGTCAGCCCGGCAATGCGTCGGCGAGGAACGCTACAAAGAACTCACGGCGAACCGTGAGTCAAACAAGGAGGTACCCAGTGGTAACTAAAGTAACGCGAAAGATCGTACACATCGACGAGGATAAATGCAACGGCTGCGGCCTCTGCGTGCCTTCCTGCGCCGAGGGCGCACTCCAAATGATCGACGGTAAGGCCAAACTGGTCGCCGAGATCTACTG
>CAZPSW010000053.1:2632-8914 GCA_964589255.1 uncultured Dehalococcoidales bacterium | reverse complement strand
CTAGTTTGGTATATTGGCGAAATACTATAGTAATTCATATCGGAGGCAGCACCGATGAGACTCGAAGGCAAGGTTGCCATTGTCACCGGCGGCGGTCAGGGCATCGGCAAAGCGGTCGCACTCGGCCTGGCGGCGGAGGGCGCCGCGGTGGTCATCGGCCAGCGGCATGCGGACCGCGCCGCGGCGGTGGCGGCGGAAATCGAGGCCGGCGGCGGCCGGGCCCTGGGCATGGCGCTAGATGTTACCGTGATCGAGGCTTGTGTTGCCATCTGTAAAACCGCCGCGGACAAATTCGGCAGCCTCGATATCCTGGTGAATAACGCCGCGCTCTACGGTGACATCGATTTCAAGCGCTGGGACAGTTGGACCGACGAGGAATGGTCGAACAGCTTCAACATCAACGTCATCGGTAACTGGCGTATGTGTAAGGCGGCCTTCCCCTACATGAAGGCGAAAAATTACGGCAAGATCGTGAACATCAGCTCCGCCACCGTGCAGCAGGGCTTCCACGGCCTGCTCCCCTACACCTCGTCCAAGGCGGCGCAGATGTCCAACACACGCGGGCTTTCGCAGGCGCTGGGGCGCTTCAACATCACCGTCAACGCGCTGGCGGTGGGCTACGTCGCCACCGAGGCCAGCCTGAACATGCCGTCCTATTCCGAGGAAGGCGAGAAGGCGATCAACGCGATGCGCTCCATCAAGCGCCGCCAGGTGGCCGAGGACCAGGTGGGCACGGTGCTTTACTTCACCACCGCGGAATCAGACTTCGTCACCGGCCAGGTGGTCTGCGTTGACGGCGGCGTTGAATTCTCCGGCATTTAATCTCCCTGTTCACCTGGAGGCGGTATGAGTTTGAAAGAGGACATCGCGGGCATCGTCGGCGCGGATAACGTGACGGACAGCTCGGAGACACTGGCCACCTACGGCGCGGACCACAGCTTCGTCACGCCGTGCACCCCCGGCCTGGCCGCCTGCCCCGGCAATGCCGCCGAGGTGCAGCAGATCGTACAATACGCCAACCGCAACATGATCCCGATCACGCCGCGTTCCTCACGCGTCGGTTTCCACGGCGCCGGTATCCCCAGCCAGGGCGGCATCGTGGTGGACCTTATGCGCCTGAACAAAGTACTACGCATGGACCCGCGCAACAAGAAGGTCAAGGTTGAAGCCGGGGTCACCTGGCCCCAGGTGCAGGCGGCACTGGCGGAACACGGCATGTTCGTCTGCCCGCCGCTACTGCCCCACGCCGGCAAGTCCGTGGTCAGTTCCGTGCTGGAACGTGAGCCGATCCTGATCTCCAAGACGGAATACAGTGACCAGTTGGCCACCTCGGAACTGGTGCTGCCGAATGGGGAGATGTTCTGGACCGGCACCGCGCTGGGGCGCGGCATGAAAGACCAGTGCTACCCGGACAGCTTCGTGCCCGGCGCTCGGCTCTGGAACGGCGCCCAGGGGACGCTGGGAATCACCACCTGGGCCAACGTCAAGGCGGAATTTCTGCCCACCGAAAACAGGGTGTTCTTTATCGGCGCGGACAGCGTCGCGGAACTGGTGGTGCCGGTCTACCGTTTGCAGCGGTTGATGCTCGGCTACGAATGCCTGATCCTGAATAATTTCGACCTGGCGCTGCTGCTGGCGCACGATTCCGGCCAGGATTTTGAGGGGCTCCGCGCGGCACTACCTGCCTGGACCGCAGTGCTGGTGCTCTCCGCGTTGGAACGCCTGCCGCGGCAGAAAATAGCCTACGAGGAGGCGGCGCTGCGGCGCACCGCCGGGGAGCTCAACTTCGAGGTCACGGAGATATTGGCGGGCATGGCTGACATCGGCAACAAGTTACCGGGCCTCTTGCGCGGCGCCTGGCCGGGGGAGACCTACTGGAAACTGGCCTACAAGGGCGGTAACCATGACGTCTTTTTCCACACCACGCTGGAGCGTGTGCCGGAGTTCACCGCGGCCATCACCCAGGTGGCAGCGCGCGCCGGTTACCCCGGCGCCGACATCGGCATCTACGTGCAGCCGCTGGACCGGGCGCGGGCGGCGATGCTGCAGTTCGGTTTCGCCTGTGACCCGGCTGATGAAAAGGATTGCGCGCAAGTGGCGGAGCTCTTCCTCGAGGTGAGCCGCAGCGCCATTGAGATGGGTGGCTTCTTCACCACGCCTTACGGCCCCTGGGCGGAGATGGTCTTTTCCCGCACCGCTGCGGTGACGAGCACCCTGAAGATGGTCAAAGAGGTCTATGATCCGAACCGGATATTAAACCCCGGCAAGCTCTGTTTCTAAAGGAGACGATATGACAACCACGGATCACAAAGAGTCCTGGCCGGTCGACGAGTTCAACACCAAGTGGTACTGGGACTTCCGCAAGAATGCCTGGTACTGCATGCGCTGCAACAACTGCAAGTGGATTGATTCCTGGCAGGTCAAGGGCGCCGACTTCGCGCGCATCTGCCCCTCGAACGCTTATTACCACTTCGACACTTACGCCGCCCAGGGCCGCATGGATGTCACGCTGGGCATCACCGACGGTGAATTGAACTATGATGACGACCCGGAGATCGCGGACATCATGTACGCCTGCAACACCTGTGGCGGCTGTGACGTGATGTGCAAGGGCGTGCATGACATGAGCCCCCTCAACGTGATCCTGGAAATGCGCGCCAAGATGGTCGAGGACGGCCAGATTTTGCCGCAGTACATGCCCATCATGGAGAGCCTCAAGAAAGAGGACAATACGATGCTCGGCAAGAAGGCGGACCGTGGCAACTGGATCGGCGATTTGAACGTCAAAGATCTCATCGCAGAGAACGCTGCGGTGGCCTATCACGTCGGTTGCCGCACCTGCTTTGACCAGGACCACTGGCCGGTGGCACAGGGCGTGGTGCAGATATTACAGGGCGCCGGTGTTGACGTCGGCGTGATGGGCGCCGACGAGAACTGCTGCGGCGCGCGTTCCGCCCAGATGGGCTACCAGAGTGAGCTCACCAAATACGCCGAATCTAACATCGACGCCTGGCAGAACGCCGGTGTGAAGACGGTGGTGACCAGCTGTTCCGACGGCTACTACGCCATGAAGCGCCTCTACCCGGAGCTCGGTTTCAAGGGCGAGGTGATGCACGCCACCGAATTCATCGCCACGCTGGTCAAAGACGGCAAGGTAAAATTCAACAAGACGCTGGATATAAAAGTGACCTACCATGACCCCTGCCACCTGGGCCGCCGCCTCTCCCAGGCGATCAGCGTCTTTGATCCTAACGCCCGCTCCGAGGGGGTCTACGAACCGCCGCGTGATATCATCCGCGCCATCCCCGGGGTGACACTGGTGGAGATGAACCGCAACCGGGACATGGCCAGGTGCTGCGGTGCCGGCGGCGGCGTCATTGACACCTACCCGGAATTCAATAACTACACCGCCACGGAGCGCATCCGGGAGGCCAGGGCCACCGGCGCCGACGCCATCGTCACCGCCTGCCCCTGGTGTGAGCGCAGCCTGCGTGACGCGGTGGCAGAGTCAGGGGAAAAGATGCCGGTACTGGACATCGTGGAACTGGTCCAGGCGGCCCGGTAAAGGAGATCCGGTATGCCTTACGGTGATGACAAGCACAACCTGATATACCAGGAACTGGTGGCCGTGCTCGGCGAGGACAATGTGCGCCATACTCCGGCCACCATGCATGCCTACAGCCGCTGCATGTTCGCCGTCTCTACGCTCTCCCGCCAGCGCCGTCCGGAATTCATCGTCATACCCGCCAGTACCGCGGACGTGGTCAAGATCGTAAAGCTGGCCAACCGCTACGAGTTCCCCTTCTCCGCGATGGGTTCTGGCGTGATGATGCCGCTGCACGGCGCCGCCAAGCGCTACTGGTGCATCATCGACCCCAAGCGCATGACCCACCTCGAGGTTGACGCGGTGAACATGTCGGCGGTGATAGAGCCCTACGTCACCCACGCCCAGCTCCAGGCGGAGGCGATGCGGGTGGGCCTGATGAACGGCATCCCGCTGGTGGGCGCGCAGGCGATGGTGCTGGCGAACCACGTCTGGCACGGCTGGCACGGTTCCGCCTACCGCACCGGCTTCGCCACGCGTAACATCCTGGGCATGGAATGGGTCTTACCCACCGGCGAGGTGGTGCGCACCGGCTCCCTGGCCACCCCCGGCGCGGGCAACTTCTGGGGGGAGGGCCCGGGGCCCGACCTGCGTAATTTGAAGAAGGGCCTGACCTCGGACAACGGCGCTTTCGGGGTGGTCACCCGCATCGGCGTCAAGCTGCACCCCTGGCCCGGCCCCGAGGAATTCCCCTGTGAGGACCTGCGCCCGCTGAAGACGAGCCGCCTGCCGTACAGCTTCCGCTGGCATTTCATTGACTACCCGGACGAATCGTCTCTGGCGGAAGGGATGTACGCCATCGGTCGTGCCGAGATCGGCGCCATGATGCAGCGCTGGGGGGTACAATTGATTGCCTGGGAATGGGCCACCTCCAACGGGATGTACCTTGAGGCGGTGAAGAATAACTTCTGGCGTGACAACTGTATGAATACGATTGCCATCTGCCTCTTCCCCTTCGCCGGAGAGGAACAGGTGGGCTACGAAGAAAAGGTACTACAGCAAATCGTCGCCGAAACCGGCGGCAAAGAGGTCAGCCGGGAGGTCTACGACGAGCTCTACCCCCGGCTGGCGAATACCCTGATACGGGACAATTACGGCTTCCGCTGGGCGCGCCCCGGCAATACGATGCACACCTCGATGCTCTTCGCGGATTCGCTGGACGCCGTCTTCGACGCCCAGGCGGAACACTGGGAGCACATCGAGGGCTACAAGCCGCCCTTCCTCGAGGACAACGGCGAAAGCGCCTGGGTGCTACCCTTCGATTTCTGTCACGCCGGCGGCTGTACCATCGACCAGAGACACGAAAAAATAGAGTCCGTCTGTGAAGATGTCATGAAAGAGGCTATGGACTGGTTGCAGCATGACATCAAGAACGGCATCTGCGCCTTCACCACCAACCTGGCCCCGGCGGACTTCGTGGGTAAGGGTTTCGCTAATTACCACATCCCGCTGGCCGGTATCAAGAAGGCGATCGACCCGAAGAACGTGGCCAATACGGGCCGCTTCATTGACGTGCCGCGCATGGAGCGCAAGGCCGCCGAGGCCTCCGCCAAAGCCGGGGCTGCAAATACACCGGAAGGATAACAAATGCCGCATTTCATCCGCGTCAACGCCGGAACCGGGGAGATTAAGACGCATCCTGTTCCCGAGGCCTACGTCGGGCTCGGTGGGCGAGGGTTGACATCATCCATCATCAGCGCCGAGGTGCATCCGCGCGCGCACCCGCTGGGCGCGGAGAACAAACTGGTGATCGCCCCCGGCACCCTCACCGGTACCCCGGCGGCCAGTGCCGGGCGCCTCTCTGTTGGCGCCAAAAGCCCGCTTACCGGTGGGCTCAAGGAATCGTCTCCCGGTGGCGCCATCGCGGTCAAATTGGCGCGCCTCGGCGCCAGCGCCGTCATCTTTGAGGACATACCGGCGGATGGCGCGCTGCGTTACCTCCACATTAATATAAATGGCGCCAGTCTGCGGCCCGCGGATGACTTCAGGGGTCTGGGCTGCAACGACACGGTGGTCCGGCTGACGGTAAAGTACGGCCCCAAGGCCGGTTACCTCTGCATCGGCCAGCCCGGTGAACTGAAATGCGCCGGAGCCTCGATCGCGGCCACAGACATGGACAACCTGCCCACCCGTCACGCCGGACGCGGTGGTCTGGGCGCGGTGATGGGCAGCAAAGGGATCAAGGCCATCGTCGTCGATGATAAGGGTGCCGGTGCCATCGACCTGGTGGACCGCGCCGCCTTCCTGAAGTACAACAAGATGTGGGCCAAGGCGGTGATGGATGACCCCGCCACCGGCCAGGGTATGCCGGCCTTCGGCTCTTCAGTGGCGGTCACTATTATGAACAAAGAGGGCGCGCTGCCGACGCGCAACTTCCGCAGCGGCGAATTCGAGCTCGCCCGGGATGTCTCCGGTAAGGAGCTGCGCGCCGTGATCAAGGCACGCGGCGCCAGGTTGACGGAACCGTGTTCGCCGGGCTGCGTGGTGCGCTGCCACCGTGGCTACATCGGCCCCCGCGGTGAGAACTGGGGCAAGGCGCCGGAATACGAGACGCTCTGGGCCTTCGGCGCCAACCTCGGCATCGGCAACCTGGACGCCGTTTGCCAGATGAACCACCTCTGTAACGACTACGGCGTGGACACCATCGACATGGGCGTTTCCCTGGCGATGGCGATAGA
>CAZPSW010000053.1:0-2622 GCA_964589255.1 uncultured Dehalococcoidales bacterium | reverse complement strand
GGCCGGGCTGCTGGAATTCGGTGACCACAAGGGTGCGCTGAAGCTGTTGAAAGAGGTCGGTAAGGGTTCCTACCTGGGCCGTATCCTGGCCTCCGGGGCGGCCAATTGCGCCAAAATCCTCGGCGTCAGCCGCGTCCCCGAGGTCAAGGGGCAGGCGATGGTGGCCTATGACCCGCGCGTGCTCAAGGGCATGGGCGTCACCGAGGCTTTATCCACCCAGGGCGCGGATCACGGCGCGGGCTACATGACGGGCACCAACCTGGGCTGGACGCCCAACTGGCGCAGCGTCCCCAAGCTCCAGGTGGAGGGTCAGGTGGACGCCGCCCGTGAGTTGCACCAGTTCCAGACCGCGATGGACGGCACCGGCCTCTGCCAGTTCCTGCACACGCCGCTCTTGAATACGGCGGCGGCGATGGTGGGCGTGCTGGGCATGATCAATACGATGTACCGCCGTAAGTGGTCCCAGGCGGATTTCACGGCCCACGGCGCGGACATTCTGAAGAAAGAGCGGGAGTTCAACCTGGCCGCCGGTATCTCCAAGGCGCAGGACCGCCTGCCGGTGCCGCCGCTAGACACCGTCTTTGACATCCCTGACGAGGAACTGGACCGGTTCTACAACTGGTAATACGGGCTACGCCAGATCTTTCTTTATCTTTTCGAACTCGGCACTGTCGATTTCACCACGGGCATACCGTTCCTTGGCGATGTCCAGTGGTGTCCGGCCCTGGGACGGCCCGTTATGGCCGGGAGTGCCGCGCCGGGTGAAGCGCAGTACCGCCCAAACTATCAGGCCAATCATGGCGGCGGGAAATAACATCATCCAGATGCCACCGCACATCATGCCCCAACCCATACCTTCCGGCCCAAACCACATCACATTCTCCTGGTCCGAACATTACTTCACTGGGGTCATTATACCGATAATCAACCGTAAATCAAAGAGTTTCCTTTCAGTTACGGTTTTAGTTGGGGTGTCCCATACCCGGTATCTCGCCCCAGATATGAGGTAAATATTCCGGCGGCGCGTCTGAGGTTAGCCAAGTCGTATAGCGGCGGAACCTTCGGGATAAACAGCTTCAGCTGTGTTTAGTTTTATGGCGCCCCATCTCCTGGCCCCTTTCCCATATCAGGGGAAGGGGCTATTAGAATAAGAGGCTTCGTCTCTTTCACTCTTTCGAGTCGCGGGTGAAACCCTACCTAAAACAGGGGGCGGGTGGGAATAAATGGGTTTCACCCGCTGTTCCTCAGTCAGGAAGGGGAAATTGATTCTTGTAAGGGGCTGCGCCCTTCGACCCGCTTCGTTTAAGGAAGGGGTACATTTCTTGAGCCACTTAGTCATGTTATGTCAAGGTGCCGCCCTTCTTTTACGCTTATAGCGTGTCGTTTCAGCCCCAAAGATGGGGTGATTAATCCGGCGGCGGTTTCTACACCGGTCACCCCCTATTGACAACCACTTTCAAAAGCCTCTAATGGACTTGCGCCAACCGAGTACCGGTTTATACCTCAGATGAGGCGCACGGAGGCAGCAAATGAGCGAAACATCCACCAAATCCCGCACCGCGGCGGCATTGCTGGCATTCTTTCTGGGTACCATCGTCGTGCACCGTTTCTACCTCGGCAGGATTGGCACCAGCCTGACCATGCTGCTGCTGGGCTTCGCCGGCTGGCTGCTGATGATCCTGGGCAGCGTCGTCGGCGCGCTGACCCTGTTTTTCGGCGGCCTCGGCATCGCCATCCTCGGCTACGTGTTGGTGGCGGGGGTGGGCGTCTGGGTGCTCTTTGACTTCATCATGGCGCTGGCCGGTGCGCTGAAAGACGGACATGGCCGCCGCGTCGAGCGGTGGTAGTGAGGTCCCGGTCTAATCCGCCAGACGCCTCAGAAACAGGATGAATTCCGGACTGCCCGGCGCGGTGGTATCGGGGCAGGTCTTTAATGTCTCGGTGAACCCCCAGCGGCGGTAGAGGTCCTGAATCTCGGTCTCTTCAAGATAGACCCCGATGGTGACCTCGGTGCAGCCGCGCTCCCTGACGGCCCGGACGGCGCGGTTGATCAGCTCCACGCCCAGCCCCCGGTTCCGGTAATCCGGGTGGATGCGGTAGGTGGAAAGATATGCCCGGCAGTCCCCGTCGGCGCGGTCTGGGTCAGCATCGGCCCAGACGACGTGAATTTCTCCCACCCGGCGCGCGCCGTCAATGACCAGCCAGAACTCCTGCTCGTGTCGCTCTATCTTGGCCACGTATTCCGCCTGCACCCGCGGGTTTTGTCCCCAGGCCCAGTCAAGGTATTCCAGGTCCGCGATCTCACCGCGGCGTATCACCAGATCCAAAGTAATTTCACCTTTTGCCCGCGTCGGCGCGCTCGATGACGCCACCGCCGAGGACGTTTTCTCCGTCGTAAAAGACCACCGCCTGCCCCGGTGTGACCGCCTTCTGCGGCTCCTCGAAACTGACCCGGGCCAGGCCGTCCTTAATTTGCAGACGGGCCACGGCTTCGGCACCACGGTGGCGAATCTTGGCGCTCACCGTGCTGCTGGCCCCGGGCGCGTGGCCGGATACCCAGCTGAGATCCGCGGCCACCAGTTCCGTTTCCAATAATTCCGCTGCCGTACCCACCACCAGGCG
>CAZPSW010000052.1:4903-8946 GCA_964589255.1 uncultured Dehalococcoidales bacterium | reverse complement strand
ACTGCCACCGCCACGCCCCTTGATTTCCAGGTTGGCGGCCGCCGTGACGACGCCGATATCGGCGTGTTGGATACCTTCCATCAGGGTTTCAAATTCGCTGGCGTGTTCGGGGGCCACCTCAACCAAGAAGCGGCTGTTGGATTCACTGAAGAGGATCAGGTCATCACGGGCGATGTCTTCCCCCAGCGGCAGCCGGGAAAGATCGACGGCGGCGCCGTGTCCCCCGGCGAAAGCCATTTCCGCCAGTGCCACCCCGAGGCCTCCATCGGAAAGGTCATGGCAGGCACGCACCAGGTCACGGGCGCTGGCGGCACCGAGGGCGTCCATGGTCTGTTTCGCGGTTTTCGGTGATACCCGGGGCACGCGGCTGCCGAGGAAACCGTAAGCCGCGTAATACTCCGAGCCACCAAGTTCGGCAAACGTCTGCCCCAAGATATAGACGTGACCACCCGGCGCCTTGAAGTCCATGCTCACTGCGCGGTTGACGTCCGCCATCACGCCAACCACCGATATCAGCAGCGTATGAGGGATGGAAATTCGTTGGCTCTGGTGTTCAAACTCGTTATTCAGGCTGTCCTTACCGGAGATAAACGGCGTGCCGTAGACCATCGCCATGTCATAGCAGGCTTCGCAGGCTCGCACCAGCGCCCCCAGGTTTTCCGGGCGAGTGGTGTCCCCCCAGCAGAAATTGTCCAGTAGCGCCACCCGTTCGAGGTTGCCGCCGACGGCCACTACCTGCCGCAGCGCCTCGTCGATCACCGAGGCCGCCATCCAGTACGGGTCAATATCACCGTAGCGCGTGTTGATGCCGCAACTGACGATGACACCCTTGTTTGAGTCCGGCAGCGGTTTCAGGATGGCGGCGTCACCGGGCCCATCCTCGCACTCACCCACCAGCGGTTTGAGCACGTTCATGCCCTGGACCTCGTGGTCGTACTGGCGGATGACCCATTCCTTACTGCAGACGTTCCAGCCACCCAGCACCTTGAGCAGAGACAAAGCCGGTGCCTCGAAGGAGGTCGCTTCCGGCTCCGGCCCCCCGCCGCGGACGATTTCCGCCCTGCCCTTGATCTGGGGATAGCCGCCGTGCAGGAATGACATCTCCAAGTCGCCGACCTGGTGGTCCCCGTAAAACAGCTCTAGCCTTTTCGTGTCGGTGAATTCGCCGATCACGGTGGCCATCACGTTCTCAGCGGCGAAGAGCGCCATCAGGGCGCCCGCATGCTGCGGCGGCACCGCCAGCAACATGCGCTCCTGTGACTCGGAGATCCAGATTTCGCCGTAGCTCAGGCCCTGGTATTTCAGCGGTATTTTGTCCAGCTCGACGCGCACGCCGGTCTCCTCCGCCATCTCACCGACCGCCGATGATAAGCCACCACCACCGCAGTCCGTGATGCGCCGGTAGAGACCACGGTCACGGGCCTCGAGTAGCACGTCGAGCAGCTTCTTTTCCACGATCGGGTTACCGATCTGTACTGATGTCACCGAATCCCGGCTGGATTCGTGCGTCAACTGCTCCGAGGCGAAGGTAACGCCGTGGATGCCATCCCGCCCGGTACGTCCCCCGGCCACCACCACCTGGTCACCCGGCTGCTGCATGCCCATTTGCGCGCGGTCCGCGGGCATGATGCCCAGGGTACCACAGTAAACCAGCGGGTTACCGACGTAGCGCGGGTCAAAACAGACGGCGCCGTTCAAGGTGGGGATGCCCATGCGGTTGCCGTAGTCCGCAACACCGGCGCGCACCCCTTTGAAGAGACGCCTGGGATGCAGCACGCCCGAGGGCAGGTCCGCGTACGGCAGGTCCGGCGCGGCGAAGCAGAAGACATCGGTGTTGAGGATGGGACGCGCCGCCAGGCCGGTGCCAAGCACGTCCCGGATGACGCCGCCAATGCCGGTGGCGGCCCCGCCGTAGGGTTCCACCGCCGAGGGGTGATTATGCGTCTCCACCTTGAAGCAAAGCGCCTGGCCGGCGTCAAATTCAATGACACCGGCATTGTCCACGAAAACGGAAAGGCACCAGGGCTTGTCCAGTTCGCGGGTGGCGCGCATGATGGTGCTCTTAAGCAGGTTGTCCACTACCCGCGTACCGAGGTCAATGCGGCTGCTGAAGGTCTTGTGCACGCAGTGTTCGCTCCAGGTCTGGGCCAGCGTCTCTATCTCCGCGTCAGTGGGGTCCCGCCCCAGGGATTTGAAATGCGCCACGATGGCCGCCAGTTCCTCCGGGAAGAAACCGAAGCGGGCCTCCACCGCGGCGCGTCCAGCCGCCGAATCAAGCGGATAATGGCGCAGTTGGAAATCGTACCCTGTCGCGCTGGCCACCGCGGGTTCAGCTTCATGCGCCACGTGCTGGATTATGGGGTTCACCAGTAGCCGGGCGCAGATATCATCCAGCGCCGCCTGGCTGACATCACCGGTAATCAGGTAGCGGGTGCCGGTGGCCACCGCACCGGCAGCGGTAATATCCATGTCCTCGAGGGCCTTGGTGATGGTGTCCCCCACCGGGTCCGCCACGCCGGGGTTGTAGGCCACCTCGATGAGATGGCTGCCCGCGCTCGTATCGGGACCGGGCGTGGTGCCGAGGTGATAGTCCTGGGTGACCGGGTCAGCCAGCAGACGCCGGGCAATCTGCTCCAGGGTAGTGTGGGGTAACGCGCTCGCGAAATGGTAAATACTGACCACGCGAATCTCAGCGATGCCGCTGATACCGAGGTCAATGGCGTCACGCGCCAGCGCCTTGCCGCGTGCGTCCGGCTGGTCAGGCTTAAGGCTGATCTCGATGCGGTTGGTTTCTGCCAAGATGACTCCCGAACGGTGGCTACGCACCTACAGTTTAACCCCTGGACGGCGGGATGACAAGCGAAAGTATTTGACAATATAGTTAATATATGTAATAATTACGATAGTTAATCATTATGGCTGTAAATGACCAGATAAACCGTATTACGGACGTCCTTTTTGAGGTGTTACCGCTGGTACACCGCAAGCTGATGCGCTTCGAACCGGCGGGGGAGCACGGCATTTCGCCGCCGCAACTGGCGGTGCTGCGCATGCTGCACCAGACCGGGCCGGTGCCCATTTCCGAAGTGGCGCGGCGTCTCATGATCGCCCGCCCCCACATGACGGCCTTCATTAGCCGGCTGATCGGCCAGGCACTGGCGGAGCGCTTCAGTGATAAAAAAGACCGGCGCGTGACCAACGTGCGTCTCACCGCCAGGGGCGAGCAGGTGCTGCGGGAGAACCGCGAAAGGCTCAAAGATAACGTCCGGGACAAGCTGTCCGGCCTGAACGCCCGCGACCTTGACCTGATGGCGGCTTCACTGGAGAACCTGCAAGAGATCGGCACCAGGATACGTGAATCATGACGGCACCGGTAATCACGGTAGAGAATCTGGTGAAACACTTCGGCGGTATCAAGGCCGTTGACGACATCAGCTTCAGCGTGCCGCCGGGTGAGCTCTTCGGTTTCCTGGGGCCCAACGGGGCGGGCAAGTCAACCACCATCAACATCCTCTGCACGCTGCTGAAACCCACCGCGGGGCGCGCCACCATCGCCGGTCTCGACGTGGTGAAACAGCAGCGGCAGGTGCGTAACCGCATCGGCCTGGTTTTCCAGGACCCAAGCCTCGACGAACAACTTTCGGCGATGCAGAACCTGCGCTTTCACGCCCTGATCTATAACATCCCTGCCAAGGTGCGTAAAGAACGTATTGAACACGTACTGCGCATGATGGAGCTATGGGAGCGCCGGGACAACCAGGTGAAGAACTACTCCGGCGGCATGAAACGCCGCCTGGAACTGGCGCGTGGGCTGCTGCACCGCCCCCAGGTGCTCTTTCTCGACGAACCGACGCTGGGGTTGGACCCGCAGACGCGTACCCGCCTCTGGGTCTACATCCTGGAATTGAAAAAGCAGGAGGGCACCACCATCTTCCTCACCACGCATTACATGGACGAGGCGGCGCAGGCGGACCGCATCGCCATCATTGATCACGGCAAGATCGTGGGCCTGGACACACCGGACAAGCTGAAGGGCATGGTGG
>CAZPSW010000052.1:0-4893 GCA_964589255.1 uncultured Dehalococcoidales bacterium | reverse complement strand
GACAGCATCACGCTGCGCACCGAGGACGATGCCGCCGCCATCAGTGAAATCAAGACTCGCTTCAACCTGGAGGCCCGACTGGAAGACGACGGGGTCTGCTTAGAGGTGCCCCAGGGTGAAGAGTTCCTGCCCAAGTTCGTGCGCGAACTGAAGACACCGATACTCTCTATCAACCTGCGCCGCCCCACCCTGAACGATGTCTTCCTGATGGCCACCGGGCGCGCCATGCGGGATACCGATAACGCCGATTCGTTCCGTGAGACGATACGCGCCCACGGCCAGCGCCTGCGCCGCTAGGAGGCTTCATGATCAACGCCCTGCGTGGGGTCTATACGATCTGGTACCGCGAGCTATTGCGCTACTGGCGCAACAAGATGCGCATGGTCACCTCGATCGCTTTACCCCTGCTCTTCCTATTTATCTTCGGCAGCGGTCTGCGCCAGAGCATCAACCTCGGTGGTGGCGTTGACTTTATCCAGTTCATGTTCCCCGGCATCATCGGCATGACGGTACTGATGAGCGCCTTCATGGGCGGTATCAGCATTGTCTGGGACCGGGAGTTCGGCTTCCTCAAAGAAGTGCTGGTGGCGCCGGTGAACCGCGGCGCGGTGGCCCTGGGCAAGACGTTGGGTACCGCCACCGTCTCCCTCTTCCAGGGCTGCCTGATCCTGATCCTGGCGCCCGTCATCGGCATCAAGCTGGACGTGTTGACGGTGCTGGCGCTCATACCGGTGATGTTCCTGATGGCGATGTCCCTGGGTTCCATGGGGGTGCTCATCGCCACCCGCATCAAGTCCATGGAGGCCTTCCAGGGGGTAGTGCAGTTGACGATGCTGCCGATGATATTCCTTTCCGGCGTCTTCTTCCCGCTGAACAACGTGCCCGCCTGGATGAGCGTGCTGGTGAAGCTCAACCCGGCCAGTTACGGCATCTTCCCGCTGCGGCTGGTGATGCTCGGCCCGGCGCAGCAGCAAGCCTTCGGCATCAACCTCTTTGGGCACCAGTTGACGCTCTGGGAGGACCTGCTGGTGCTGGCCCTCTTTACCGCCGTGATGATCGTCTTCGGGATGATGTCTTTCAGTCACCAGGACTAGCTCTGGGCAGCGCCCTGGCCACTTTTCGAACTTGCCGCCAGGTTCGCGCCTGTGCTAAAATCGTTAGTTGTAGTGCGCCAAACGGGCGCAAATTCGAAGAGGGGCACCAAGCCGAATATGCCGCTCGCCAGTCTTGACCTGCGTCAGAACAAAAACCTGCTAGTGGCCATCACCGCGGCCATCAGCGCCTATCTGGAGCAGGAACAGCCGGTCACCGCACCGGGTACGCCGGTGGCGGCCGCCAAATCAAATATCCCGCAGCCGGGCTTCTGGCGTGTGCTGAAATACATGTTCTTTCAGAGGTAGATTAGCTAATGCCGAAAAATCCACTTAAGATTACCGATGTCAGCCTGCGTGACGGACACCAGTCACTCTACGCCACGCGTATGCGCACTGCGGACATGGAACCCATCGCCGAGGAGATGAACAAGGTCGGTTTCTTCTCCATGGAGATCTGGGGCGGCGCCACCTTTGACGTGCCCACGCGCTACCTCAACGAGGACCCCTGGGAACGGCCCCGCATCCTGAAGAAATTGATGCCGGACACGCCCCTGCAAATGCTTCTCCGCGGGCAGAACCTGGTGGGCTACCGCAATTACGCCGATGACGTGGTGGAAGCATTCGTGGACCACGCCGCCGAAGTTGGCATCTCCATTTTCCGTGTCTTTGACGCCCTGAACGACCCGCGCAACTTTGAGGCCGCGGTGAAGGCGATTAAAGCCGTGGGTCAGCACATCCAGCTGTCACTGAGCTATTCATTGACGCAGGCCCACCTCGGCGGCGATGTCTACAACATTGATTACTTCGTGAACAAGGCCAAGGTCTTCGAGGGCATGGGTGCGGACAGCCTCTGCATTAAGGACATGGCCGGATTGATCGCGCCGCAGGACGCCTTTGACCTGGTCACGGCGCTGAAAAAAACGGTCAAGATACCGATCAACCTGCATTCGCATTACACCTCCGGCATGGCGCCGATGTCGATCTTAAAGGCGATCGAGGCCGGTGTCGACATCGTTGACACCGCGGTGGCGCCGCTGGCGCTGCGTACTTCTCATTCGGCGTTGGAACCGATCGTGGTGGCGCTCGAGGGTGGTGACCGCGATACCGGTATGAAGCTCTCGCAACTGACCACCATCGACAAATATTTCGAGAAGATACTGCCGAAGTATCGGGACTATGCCGACGATACCCGAACCGCGGTCATCGACACCGGCGTGCTGGAGCACCAGGTACCCGGCGGCATGATCTCCAACCTGGTCTCCCAACTGCGCGAGGCGGATGCGCTGGACAAGATCGACGAGGTCTACGCGGAACTGCCCCGCGTACGCAAGGAGATGGGCTCGCCGCCGCTGGTGACGCCGACCTCGCAGATCGTCGGCATCCAGGCGGTGCAGAACGTGCTCTTCGGGCGCTACAAGATGATTTCCGGCCAGGTCAAGGACTACTTCTATGGTCTCTACGGCAAGACCACCCTACCGGTGGACCCAGAGATCCAGAAGATCGTGCTTCAGGGTTACGAACGCGGCGAAACGCCGATCACCTGCCGCGCTGCCGACGTGCTGGAACCGGAGATAGACAAGGCCAAGGAGGCCACCAAGGACATCGCCAAGGACATTGGGGACGTGCTGATCTATGCCCTCTACCCCACCACCGGCATGACCTTCCTCCAGGCGAAGTACGGCCTGGCGCCGCCTTCACCGACCGCGGAAACACTGAAAACGATCGAGGACATCAAGCGCGAGGACAAGCTGATTTCCAAGGTCAAGGCGGGTAAACTGGCTGAGTTTGGCGCCACCGAAGGCGGTGGCGCGGTACGCAAGTTCAATGTCCACGTCGGCGGTGAGGTCTATGACATCGGCGTGGAATCACTCGACGCGCCGCCGGCACCAGCCGCGGCGGTAGCACCAGCCGCGGCGGTAGCACCAGCCGGGGCCGCACCGCAGTCCGTCGCCCCGGCACCCGGCGACGAATCGGTACTGTCCCCGATGCCCGGTGTGGTGGTGCGTTACGAGGTCAACGTCGGTGACCGCGTCAGTTCCGGGGACACCGTGATGATACTTGAGGCGATGAAGATGGACAATGCCATCCCTGCCCCCTCTGATGGCGTCGTCAAGGCGATCAAATTCAAGAGCGGGGACCGCGTCGCCCGGGAAGATGTCCTGGCCGTCATCGGAACCTAGCGTGGGCCTCACCTTGTCGGAGAAACTCCTGAGCCAGCGCTCCGGCAGCCAGGCGCGTGCCGGGGACATCGTGATCGCCGCGGTGGACCTCGTCTTTGTGCAGGACACCACCGGCCCGCTGACGCTGCGCCAGTTCCAGGCAGCCGGTTTTAGCGGACTCAAGAACCCCTCCCGAACTTTTCTCTTTCTGGACCACGCCGCCCCCAGCCCGAATGCCGCCCAGGCTAACGATCACGCCTTCATGCGCCGCTTCACCGCCGAGACCGGGGCCACCGCCAGCGAGGTGGGCGACGGCGTTTGCCATCAACTGGCGGTGGAGGACCTGGCGCGTCCCGGTGACATCGTCATCGGTTCGGACTCCCATACCGTGACCAGCGGCGCTCTGGGTGCTTTCGCCAGCGGCATGGGCTCTACTGACGTGGCGGTGGCGATGGGCCTGGGCAAGAACTGGTTCCGCGTACCGGAAACGATCCGGGTTGAAGTCAGCGGCGCCTTCCCGCGTGGCGTCGACGCCAAGGACCTGATATTACATCTCATCGGCCTGATCGGTGCCGACGGTGCCACCTACCGCGCGCTGGAGTTCGGCGGCGAGACGGTGGACCGGATGACGATGAGCCAGCGTTTCACCATCGCCAACATGGCCGTCGAGGCCGGGGCCAAGGTGGGGCTGTTCCCCTCGGACGCGGTCACCGAGGCCTATTTACAAGAACGCGGACGCGGTGCGGACTACCAGCCCTTGGCGCCGGATGCCGATGCCGAAAACATGAGCACCATTCGCATTGACGCGAGCGCGCTGGAGCCGGTGATCGCGTTGCCGCACACCGTGGACAACACGGCGCTGGTGGATACGGTGGCGGGCACCAGGATTGACCAGGTATTCCTGGGCACCTGCACCAACGGGCGCATTGAGGACCTCGAAATAGCGGCGCGTATCCTGAAAGGCAAACATCGGCACCGGGACCTGCGCCTGATCATCGCGCCAGCCTCCCGCGAGGTGCTCCAGGCGGCCATCGCGGCGGGCTATCTCACCACCCTGCTTGAGGCCGGCGCCCTGCTGCTGCCGCCCGGCTGCGGAGCCTGCCTGGGCCTGCACCAGGGTATACTCGGTGACGGCGAAGTGTGTTTATCAACCGCCAACCGTAATTTCAAGGGTCGTATGGGCAACCCCGAGGCTTTCGTCTACCTGGCCAGCCCGGCCACCGCCGCGGCCAGCGCGGTGGCCGGCGTGATCACCGACCCCAGGGAGGTTATGTAAAGTGTTTTCGGGAACAGCCCACCGCTTCGGGGACGATATCTCCACGGACCACATCACGCCGGGCCGCCTGGCACATTTGCGCAGTGACCTGCCGGAACTGGCGAAACACACCCTGGAGGATGCCGACCCCACCTTCGCGGGGCGCGTACAGCCGGGGGACTTCGTGGTGGCGGGCCGTAATTTCGGACTCGGGTCGTCGCGGGAACACGCCCCGCTGGTGATCAAGGTGTGCGGCGTCAGCGCCATCTTGGCCAAGAGCGTGGCGCGCATCTTCTTCCGCAATGCCATCAACCAGGGGCTGCCGGTACTGGTCTGCGACACCGACGCCATCGCCGATGGTGACCAGTTGGAAGTTGATCTTGAG
>CAZPSW010000051.1:0-8974 GCA_964589255.1 uncultured Dehalococcoidales bacterium | reverse complement strand
GTTCTCATCACCGGCCCCGGCCCCGGTTTTGCTATAATCCGGTAATGACGGCCACCGCACTCTATATCCACCTGCCGTTCTGCCGCCGCAGATGCACCTACTGCACCTTCGTTTCCAGCACCGGGCGGGAGGCTCTGATGCCTGATTATGTCGACGCCCTGGCGCGGGAAATGGCCCTCCGTGCCGAAGGGGAAACGCTGCGCACGGTCTACCTTGGCGGCGGCACGCCGAGCACCCTGCCGGGTGCCAGCCTGAGGGCGTTGGGACAGGCCATCGGCGCCAACTGGGAGCTGGCCCCGGACGTTGAATTCAGCCTTGAGGCCAACCCCGGTGACATTGACGCGGCGCACCTGAAAACGCTGCTGGGGCTGGGGGCCAACCGCCTCAGTCTGGGCGTGCAGAGCTTCGCTGACGCGGAGCTGGAAATGCTGGGCCGCCGCCACACCGCGTCCGAAGCAGTGGCAGCCTTCCGGGCGGCACGCGCAGCCGGCTTCCGGAACCTCAGCCTGGACCTGATCTACGGTCTACCCCACCAAACGCAGGATATATTCAAGCGCTCCCTGGAACAGGCGGTGGCGCTGGCGCCGGAGCACATATCCCTCTACGCCTTGAGCCTGGAACCGGGTGCCGAACTGGCCCGGCGGGTGGCTTGCGGTGAGCTTCCGGAACCGGACGCCGACCGCGCCGCCGACGCCTACCTGCTGGCCTGCGAACTACTCCAGGCCCACGGTTACCGGCACTACGAGATTTCGAACTGGACGCTTCCCGGCCACGAATGTCGCCACAACCTGACGTACTGGCGGAACCGGCCCTATTACGGCCTCGGTGCGGCGGCCCATTCCGCCGCCGTGGGCCGCCGTTACGCCAATACGGAAGATCTTGATGCCTACGTCCGCGCCTTAAAGAACGGCGAACCGCCGCCGCTGGCGCTGGACGAAACGATTGGGCCGGAACTGGCGCTGGCGGAGACGGTGATACTTGGCCTGCGGCTGGCGGACGGGGTGCGTCCGGATGACATCAGGGCGCGTTTTGGCATAGACTTAATGCAGCACCACGGCGCCGCCACCGCGGAGGTCGCCCGGCTGGGCTTGCTGCAGCGTCACCCCACGGCCTGGCGTTTGACGACGCGGGGCTGGCTGCTGAGCAACGAAGTATTCTGGCGGCTGCTGCCGGGCGGAAATCATGAACGCTGATCAGATCAGGAATTTTTGTATCATCGCGCACATCGACCACGGTAAGTCGACGCTGGCGGACCGTCTCATCGAGCTCACCGGGGCGATGCGGCGCGAAGAGATCCGCGAACAGGTGCTGGACCGCATGGA
Organism: uncultured Dehalococcoidales bacterium; assembly: GCA_964589255.1. GTDB lineage: Bacteria > Chloroflexota > Dehalococcoidia > Dehalococcoidales > SURF-40 > CAZPSW01. The sequence continues at coordinate 7,652 of CAZPSW010000051.1, read as the reverse complement.
CCTGGAGCGCGAACGCGGCATCACGATCAAGGCCAAGGCGATACGCCTGGACTATCCGGCCGGGGACGGGCAGACCTACCGGCTGAACCTGATCGACACGCCGGGGCACGTCGATTTTTCCTACGAAGTCTCACGCACCCTGGCCGCCTGTGAGGGCGCGGTGCTGGTGATCGACGCCAGCCAGGGCATCCAGGCCCAGACGCTGGCCAACATCTACCTGGCCATGGAACACGACCTGGAGATCATCCCAGTGATGAATAAGATCGACCTGCCCGGCGCCGAGCCGGAACGCGTCCTCGAGGAGATTACCAGCGTGCTGGGATACCCCGCCGAGAGCGTGCTCTCAATCTCCGCCAAGACCGGCACCGGGGTGGCGAAATTACTTGAGGTCATCGTGCGGAAGGTACCGCCGCCGGGGGGCGATGGCGCGGCGCCGCTAAGGGCGCTGATCTTTGATTCACATTACGACGCTTATAAGGGCGTGATCGCCTACCTGCGCGTTCAGGACGGGCGCATACGGCGCGGTGAAAACCTGCGCCTGATGGGACAGGGCACCGAGTTCGAGGTGCTCGAAGTGGGCTACTTCGCCCCGGAACCGACGTCGATGCCGGGCCTCGACAGCGGCGAGGTGGGTTACCTCGCCACCGGCCTCAAGAGTGTGGTCGAATGCCGCGTCGGGGACACCCTGACGACGCGCCGTCACGGTGCGGCGAAGCCCTTGGTGGGGTACCGGCCCGCCAAACCGATGGTCTTCGCCGGTGTCTATCCCACCGCCACCGATGACTACCAGGAACTCCGCGAGGCGATGGACAAGCTGCGCCTGAACGACGCCTCGCTGTCCTACGAACCGGAGTCCAGCCCGGTGCTGGGTCACGGCTTCCGCTGCGGCTTCCTCGGGCTTTTGCACCTGGACATCGTGGTGGCGCGCCTGGAACGGGAATTTGACATGTCCCTGGTGGTGACCGCTCCCGGCGTCAGTTACCGTGTCACGCGCACCGACGGCGCGCAGATTTCGGTGGTCAATCCCACCGACCTGCCGCCACCGACCGAAATCGAGACGATCGAGGAACCCTGGGTGGCGATCAATATTATCACGCCCTCGAAGTTCATCGGCGCGGTGATGGAACTGACGATGGGCCTCGGCGGCGTCTACCGGCGTACCGATTACATTGGCGAGCACGCCCGCGACGGTGACCTGGGCCAGCGCGTGCAGCTGGCCTACGAACTGCCGTTACGGGCCATGCTGACCACTTTTTACGATCAGCTCAAGAGCATCAGCCGCGGCTATGCCTCGATGGATCACGAATTCATCGGCTACCGCGTCTCCAGGCTGGTGAAGCTCGACGTGCTGGTCAATGACATCGTCGTTGATGCCTTCAGCCGCATCATTCCTCCGGACCGCGCCGCGGATACCGGACGCGCACTGGTGGCCAAGCTGAAAGAGGTCATCCCGCGGCAGCTCTTCAAGGTGCCCATCCAGGCCGCGCTGGGCAGTAAAGTGATCGCGCGGGTGGACATCGCGGCGCGGCGCAAGGACGTGCTCGCCAAGTGCTACGGCGGCGACATCACGCGCAAGCGCAAGCTGCTGGAGAAGCAGAAAGAGGGTAAAAAACGCATGAAGCACATCGGTAACGTCGAAGTGCCCAAGGAAGCCTTCCTCGGCGTGCTCAAGCTGGACGTCTGAAGCATCACCCCAATCAGGCACACTACCCGGTGCAGGAGCATCCGTTTGTTCTACGGCTGGTATATCATCATCGCCGCGGCGGCGATTAATGCCGTCCTCGGTGGCCTGATCATCTTCGGCTTCACCGCCATGGTCAACCCCATCGTGGCCGCCTTCGGATGGAGCTAGACGCTGGTATCGTTGGCGGCGATGCTGCGTGGGGTCGAGGCCGGCGTGCTGAACCCCATTGCCGGGTTCCTGGTGGACCGCATCCCGGCGCGCCGGCTGATGCTGCTCGGGGTGCTGCTCTCCAGCGGCGGACTGCTGCTACTGGGGTCCGCCCGCAACCTGGGCATGTTCTACGGTAGTTTTGTCATCATTACCCTGGGCACCACCCTCACCATCAACGTGGTACCGGCCACCGTGATCGTGCGCTGGTTCCGGCGCCAGGTGGGCCGGGCGGCCTCCTTATTCGCCGTCGGCATGGGTCTGGGCGGTCTCATGGTGCCCGTGACCACGATGATGATCGAGCGGTTCGGTTGGCAGACCGCGATCCAGATACTGGCCGGGGTGTGCCTGCTGGTGGGCATCCCGCTGGTGCTGGTCTTCCGTGACCACCCCGCGGACATGGGCTTACTGCCGGACGGCCAGCCGCCCACGGATACCACGCCGGTACTGGAACCCCCCAGCCTGACGGTGGCCCAGGCGTTGCACCGGCGCGCTTTCTGGCAGAGCGGCGTCGCTATCATGTGCTTCGTGGCCGGTATCGCCGCCTACGTGATGTATGCCATGCCCTACCTCGAGACCAACGGAGTCTCCCGGCAGATGGCCTCGGTGATCGCGATGGCGGTGCCGCTGGCCTCCCTGCCGGCGCGGATCGGGCTGGGTTGGCTGGCGGACCGTTATTCGAAAAAGAACGTCACAGCGATGGCGATCGCCCTGAGTGGCCTCGGGCTGCTGCTTTTCGCCAGTATCAGCTACAACCCCCCGGTGCTGATCGTGCTTTACGTGATCGTACTGGCCACTGGCATGGGGGGGCTGACGCCACTGCCGCCGCCGCTGATGCGGGAGCACTTCGGGACGCGGCGCTTCGGTAGCATCTTCGGACTGTCGGGCATCTTTATCACCGTCGGTGCGGTCAGCGCGCCGCTGCTGGTGGGCATGACGGTGGACCGCATCGGGGGTTACGGCGTCAGCTGGTGGGCGCTCGGTGCGCTCGCTTTCGTGGGCGCCGCGGTGATGTACACCATGCCGCGTCCGCCCGCCGCGGTGCCGCTGGCAACAACCCGGCCCGGAATCGTGCTACAATAGCAGCGGTCAAAGTTCAGGAGGCGGCATGGATAGCAGCACCACTTATTTTGAAAATACGGGCTCGGAAAACACGGACCGCGCCCTGGAGATCGCGGCGGCACGGGGCATCAACACCGTACTGGTGGCCTCCACCAGCGGCGCCTCCGCGCGCCGTGCCCTGGAACTATTGCCGGGCAAGCGGGTCATCATCGTCAGTCACACGTATGGCTTCAAGGCCCCCGACGAAATGGAATTCGACAGCGCCGCCCTCGTCGAGATGGCGGCCAAGGGGGTGGTGGTGGTGACCGCGGCACATGCCTTCGGCGGTGTCACCCGCGCCATTCGCCGTAAGCTGGAGACCGCCACCGGCGGGGACATCGTCGCGGATACGTTGCGTACGTTCGGGTCGGGCATGAAGGTGGCCTGCGAGATCGTGCTCATGGCCGCCGACGCCGGGGCCGTGCGCTGCGACGAGGAGGTCATCGCCGTCGGCGGCAGCCGCAGCGGCGCCGATACCGTAATCACCTGTTTGCCGGTGAACAGCGACCGTTATTTTGATCTCAAAGTGCGCGAAATCCTCTGTAAACCACACTTCTAGTGCGCCGCGTCCCCGCCTTGACCCGGTGCCGCGGTGCGGCTAAACTGGCGGTGATGTTTCGGCAACGAGTTTTAGACCGTGCGTGACCGTAACCTGGCCACCTTTGTGATCGTCATCTTCGCCGCGGGCGGCATCGCCGTGCTGGCGCTGGGCGGGCTGCGTCCGATGCCCGCGGAAGACCGCGTCATCGCCAACCTGGTGGGTGCGCTGGGCATCCTGATGGCGATCACCTTCACCGTCTTCAGAATACTCAACCGTCGTGATGGCGGCAAATGAAGGCGCCGCCGGGCGCGGCGCCGGAACTGGTCTGTAATACCTGCACCCGCCGCCTGGTGGCCATCGCCTACCGTCGCGCGCCTTGGTTCCGGCTGCTACGCGAACCGCTGCGCTGGGGAATGCGCCTCTGGGTGCGGCGTCTGGGGCTGGATACCGGCATCTACGTGGTGCGTTCTGCCTCCTGCGCTGACTGTAACCGTTTTTACAAGAACGTGCTCAAGGAGAATTCGGCGGCTTTCTGCCGTCTGCACGCGCGGCTCAACCCCGTCTTTGACGCCCTCATCGTGCGCATCCTCGGCGAGGCCGAGGTGGCGCGGGCCAGGGACCACGCACAAGCCGCGGTGATGGGTGAGGCATTGCCTTTTGGTGGGGAAGAAGAGGCGGCGCGGGATGGTTGGAGTAAGATTTAATAGGTATTTTGTCAGGGGCTGCGCCTCTTTGACCCCGACACACGGGTGTGTAATCCGGCGGCGGCACCACACCAAACGTGTTTGTTTTTGGGGTGACCCTATCCCTTTGTTCGCGGTATTTACGGCCCGGGTCAGGGGTACCGCCTAGTCGAAAATCTTGCCTGGGTTGAGGATGTTCCCCGGGTCAAAGGCCCGTTTCACAGCCCGCATCAGGTCCAGCGTCTGGGGGCTGTAACCGAGCGGTAAATAGGCCTTTTTCGCCAGTCCGATGCCGTGCTCCCCGGAGACCGCGCCACCGAGACTGACGCCGAGCTCATAAAGTTCCCACATCAGTTGGGGCAGGCGCTCCTGCCAGGCCGCCTCACTGAGGCCGATGCCGACCGGGTGCAGGTGCACGTTACCATCCCCGGCGTGGCCGTAGGCGACAACCTGGATGCCGTGTTTTTCACCGAGATCCCTGGCACGGCGCACGAAACTGGCGATCTCCACCCGCGGCACCACGATGTCCACCACTTCCAGCGCGCTGTAGCGGCGAAGCGCCGGCAGGAACTTCTCGCGGGCTTGCAGTAATTTGCGTCGCGCACGCTCGCTGCCGGGCACCATCGAGGGTACCGCTCGGTGGCGCTGCGTGACCTCGTCGACCCTGGCGAAATAGCGGTGCACGGCGTCGGCACTGTCACCCTCCATGAGCACCATCAGGAAGGCGGCGTGCTCACGGTAGGGCAAATCCGTCTCCAGGTACTCAGCCACCACGTCAAGGATGTTCCGCTCGAAAAACTCGATGCCGTCCGGCGTCTCCCCCAGGCGCATGATCTCCGGTACCGCCGCGACGGCGTCTTCGAGGCCGGGAAACGGTATCAACAGCACTTCGCGGCAGGCGGGCCGCCGCCGCAACTTGAGAATCACTTGGGTGATCACCGCCAGCGTCCCCTCGGAACCGACGATGAGCTGCGCCAGGTCATAGCCCGAGGCACACTTGACGTAGGCGCCGCCGCACCGGATTACGCTGCCGCCGGGGAGCACCGCTTCCAGGCCCAGCACCTGGTGGCGCGTGACGCCGTATTTCACCGCATTCATGCCGCCGGCATTGGTGGCCAGCGTACCGCCGATGCTGGCGGTGGTCTCGCCGGGATAAACGGGGTAGACCAGGCCCATCTGCGCCAGCAGGGCGTCAAGACCCACTAGATTGAGGCCGGGTTCCACGGTGGCGGTAAAGCCATCAGCGTCGATCGCCAATATGCGGTCCATCTTTTCCAGCGATAGCACCAGCCCACCATGAGCCGCCACGCATCCCTGCGCCAGGCCGGTACCGGCACCGCGCGGGGTCACCGGCACATCGCAGGTCACCGCCAGGCGTAAAACCGCCGCTACCTCTTTTGTGTCCCGCGGCGTGACCACCGCTTCCGGGCGGCGCGGCCTCGCGCCGGGAGCCTCGTCCCGGGCGTAGTTCTCCAGGCTTTCCGGGGCTGAGATGACGTTTTCCGCGCCGATCTCGGCCACCAGTTCGCGGATAAATTCGGCGTTTACCGGCCCGTAAGCTGACATGCCCCCATTTTAGCATGAGCGCCGGCTTTACCGCTGCCCGGGTGCCGGTGTCGATTGCCAAATCCCCGTGTTTTGCTATAATGTGCCTAACGCGTCCGTCCGGGGTAAAGGTTGAGACGCATGGCCGAAACGGCGCCGGAAAAATCCGGCAAACAAAAGATCCTGGTGGTCGACGATGACCCGATCTTCCTGCGCCTGGTGGGTAAGGTGCTCATCGCCGACGGCTACTGCTGTCAGAAGAAATAGGCGTCCGCGCGGCCACCGGAGAAGTAAATGGTCTACGCGCAGATTCAGGTGACCCGGGGCAAGCTCAAACGCGAACTCGGCCTGCTGATGCTGATCGCGGTCATGATCGGTCTCAACATCGGCGGCTCTCTCTTCGTGCTGCCGGTGATGGGCGCGCGGCTCACCGGGCCGTCATTACTGATCGCGCAACTGGTTTCGGCATTGCCTCTGTTCCTGGCGCTGCCGGCCTACCTCACCCTGACCTCGGCGATACCCACCACCAGCGCCAACTACCAGTACGCCCGGCTGCTCTCCCCGGCAGCGGCGACCTGCGGCTGGATGGGGCTCTTCGTGGCCATCCCGATCGGCGCTTTGCCGCTCTTCGCGATCGTGGCCGCCCAGTTCCTGCAACAGTTCTTCCCGGCAGCGCCGGTGACCTGGGTGGCGATCGGCGCGGTGAGCCTGTTCTACCTCGTCAACCTGCTCGGCATCAAGGCCACCGCCTACCTGCAATTCGCGGCGGTGGCGGTGATGATGATGGCGTTGCTGGTCTTCGCGCTCGGGGGACTCGGCTCCCTGGAGGCGGACAACCTGAAGCCGATGTTCAGCGGCGGCATATTGAATTTCCTCGGCGTGGCGTCAATCCTCTACACCCTGCTGGCCGGAGCGTTATTTGGCATTGAGATGGGGGATGAGACAAAGAACGCGCGGCGCACCATTCCCCGCGCGATGTGGATCAGCATCATCGTGGTGCTGGTGGTCTACCTCCTGATCGAGCTCGTCACGGTGGGCGCGGTGGACCCCGGAACCTACCGGCCGGGGGACCAGCTGGACCAGACTGCGGCCGTATTTCTAACCGGTGGGCTGCTCGTCTTTTTCGTCATCGGCGGCATCCTGGCCGCGATGACCACCATCAACCTTACTTTGACCGCGGCGGGGCGTTATCTGATGGCATCCGCCGAGGACCGCTTCTTCCCGCGGGTGATGAGCCGCGTCAGCGGGCGTTTCGGCACGCCGCACTGGGGCCTGACGCTGGCCTGGGGCCTGGCGGTGGCCACCCTGCTGGCGAAGGAATTCACCGCGGAGCTTGACTTGGTGGTTTTCGCCACCATCCTCAACTTCGGGCTGCTGTTCATGGTCACGGTGGTGCTCATCTCGGCGGCGCGTCTGCCCCGGAAACACCCTGATCTCTTCGCGCGGTCGCGCTACCCCTTCGGGGCGCGTACTATCAGGGTTACCGCCACCTGCGGCGCGGTGCTCAACGTGCTGTTCATGGTGGTGCTGGGGGCGGGCCTGGCCAGCGATCAGACCAAAGCGGTGCCGCTGCTACCGGTCTACCTCTTCGCGGCGGCGCTGCTGGTGGGGCTGGTGCTCTACTATTTCGCGAAGCGGCGGGGTGGTTACACCGGACCTGGTTTCCTAATCGAGGACTAGTGGGCGAACCGTCTGCACCGGCGGGTTTTCCCCCTAGGGGCATAAGGGCGCCGCCCGGCACCTCACGAGGTATAAAACATAGCACCGGTTCCTTGATTTAAGGGGTTCAAGGGGCGGAGCCCCTAAAAAAAGAATTTCCCCTAATCCACAAAGAGTCAAAGAGACGAAGTCTCTTAATCTAATATCCCCTTCCCCTGATTTTAGGGGAAGG
>CAZPSW010000050.1:0-8990 GCA_964589255.1 uncultured Dehalococcoidales bacterium | reverse complement strand
CAGGCGGTGGTGCCCCAGTGTGCCGCCGTCCCGGATCAGGTTTTCCAGCGTGCTGGTGATCTCGAACTCGCCGCGCGGTGACTTCTCGGTGGCGTCGATGTGTCTCATGATCTCCGGCGTGAAGCGGTAGACACCGGTATTGGCCAGATCAGACGGCGGGTGGTCATTCTTTTCATGGATCGCAGTGACCTTTTTACCCTTCACCTCGATCACGCCGAGCCCAAAGCAGTCCTCACGCCGGTTGACGCAGATGACGTGACCCTCGGCCCGCATCAGTGCCTCGATCTCCGCGGTCAACACGCCGACGTCACCATTCATCACCAGGAAGTCACCATTGATGCGTTCCCGCGCCTTGCTGATGGCGTCCGCGGTGCCCAGTTGCTTCTTCTGGGTGGCGTAATCGATCTTGACCTGCCACTTTTTGCCGTTGCCGAAATAGTCCCGCACCAGGCTGTCGAAATAGCCCACCACGAGCACGAATTCCCTGATACCGGCGTCCCGCGCCGCGATCAACTGGTGTTCTATGATCGGCTTGCCCGCCAGTGGCAGCATCACCTTGGGGCGGGTGTAGGTCAGCGGACGCATGCGGCTGCCCTCACCGGCGGCCAGAATTATGGCCTGCATTACTTGGCCTCCACGGCGTTTTCGATAACGGCGCGACAATCTTCGTAGTACTTCTCTGCCGCGGCCTCGGTTTTGGCCTCGGTGGTGATACGCATCAGGGGTTCGGTGCCGGAGGGGCGCAGCAGCAGCCAGCCATCGTCGAAGCTGAGGCGCAGGCCGTCGGCGTGGCTGACCGACCGGGGCCCCAGCCGCGCCAGCCGCGGTTCCAGGTCCGCCAGCGCCAGCCCGTTACTGGCCAGGCTGCCGCGTCGCATGGGGTACTCAAGAACCTGGTCGATGAGTTCGGAAAGCGGCTGGCGGCTGGCCATGATGACGGCGCGCGCCGCCGCATAGATGCCGTCCGGGCAGAGTGAAACCTCAGGGAATATCCAGGCCCCGCAGGGTTCGCCGCCGAATGCGGCGCCCCCCTGGCGCAACGCCTGGGAGACGAAGCTGTCACCGACCGGGGTGCGGGTGACCTCTAAACCCATTTCGTCGACCGCCATCGAGGCGTCGACGGTAGTCACCAGCGCTCCGGCATCAAGATCGCGGGCGAAGAGGGCTAGCAATTTATCGCCGGGCACGAAGCGGCCACGGTCATCGATCAGCATCATACGGTCGGCGTCCCCATCGTGGGCAATACCGATGTCGGCACCAAGCTCGCGTGTCGTCTTAATTAACGTTTCCAGGCTTTCCGGCGTCGGTTCCGGGTTGTGCGGGAAAATGCCGTCAGGGCGGTCATTAAGATTGGTCACCCGGCAGCCCATCTCCGCCAGCAGATAGGGCGTGATCACGGTAGCGGCGCCGCAGGCGCAGTCCAGCACCACGTTGAGATTGACCGGCCCCGGTACGTCCGCCATGATGCGCCTGAGGTGTTCGTTCACCGCGCCATCGTAAACCGTCGCCGGGCCCATTGTTTGCCAGGGGCCCACCGCCAGCGTTTCCCCCAGTACCAGGTCCTCGATGGCCTGCTGCTGCGCCGGGTCGAAAGCGGAACCGTCCGGATTCCAGAGTTTGATGCCGTTGTACTGGGGCGGGTTGTGGGAGGCGGTAATGACGATACCGGCGTCAAATGATTTCGCGGCCAGCGCCAGCGTCGGCGTGGGAACGATACCGGTGTCGGCGACACTGGCCCCGACGGCCAGGGCGCCGGCCACCACTGCATTACGCATCGCTTCGCCGCTGGTGCGCGTGTCACGCCCGATGATGAGGCGCGGATATTGCTGTCCCAGCGCCAGGCCGACTTTGATTGCGAGCGCCAAAAAGTCCCCGTCGACGGGGCGCCGGATGCCGGAACTGCCGAAGAGTTTCATACTGCCCTGATTGTATACCTCTGCCAGCCTCAATGTCAATTAAATATGCGCCCGTTTTGAGTCTGAATAGTGGCGGATTTAACAGCCCCTCAAGAATCCCGCCATGACCTTGGCAGGGTACGCCCCGTACGCACCGCATCGAAGCCGTATTTATCACGCAGGTTGTCCAGCGTGCTTTCCAGGCGCGTCTCTTTTACCTGGTCCAAATCGAGCATGTTCAACTGGGCGGCAGCCTCCGCCAGCCCGGCGCTGCGCATGCCGATCAGTCTCACCGCGCGGTGGTGCGCCGCCAACTCCAGTTCCAGCAGCCCGCGCGCCGCCTGCCAGAGCTGCCGGTCATTATTCGAAGGGCGCGCCAGGGTGGTCTGGCGGTTGATGGTGGTGAAATCCGCGTAGCGCAGCTTAATGCCCACCGTCTGCGCCTGGAGATGGTGCTGGCGCAAGCTGCGCGCGACCTGTTCCGTGAGGTAGGCCAGCGAGGCGCGCAGGGTACGCGGCGCGGCGACATCCCTGGTGAAGGTGGTCTCCCGGCTCATTGATTTGGTCATGCCGCCCTGCCGAATGCGGTCACTGCCCTGGCCCAAGGCGTGACGGCGCATCGCCACCCCGGCGGAACCGAATAATATTTTCAGGGTATCTTCGCCGGTAGCCGCCAGGTCTCCTAACGTCTGGATGCCGAGGCGGCGCAGCACCGGCTGCGTCTTCTTGCCGATGCCGGGCAGGTCCGCGATCGGTAACGGCGCCAGGAAGGCGGCCTCGGTGCCGGGGAGAACTTCAACCAGCCCATCCGGCTTGCCGTGGTCCGAGGCTACCTTGGCCACCATCCTGGTGCTGGCGATGCCGATTGACGCCACCAGGCCCGTCTCGTCCTTGATGCGCCGTTTCATGCGCCGCGCCATTTCGGTGAGTGTGCCGTGCAGGGACTCGAAGCCGGTAACGTCGAGGTAGGCCTCGTCGAGACCGCCGGACTCAATGAAGGGGGTGAATTCTTCGAGGATCGCCTTGAAGCGGCTTGAAGCCTCACGGTAGCGCGCGAAATTGCCGTGGATGAAGACCGCCCCAGGGCAGAGGCGCAACGCCTGCGAGGAGGCCATGCCGGAGTGGATACCGTACTTGCGGGATTCGTAAGAGGCGGCCGCCACCACGCCGCGCTGTTCCGGGCGCCCGCCGACCACTACCGGCTTGCCCACCAGCGATGGGTCCAGCACCTGTTCCACGGAAACGAAGAAGGCGTCCATATCAATGTGCATCAGGGAGCGCATGATCACTCCGTCGGCGCCGGCGGCGAGGGGTGCCTGCGGCGGACCAGGGCGGCGCGGGGGAGCATCAGGTGACGCCCACAGCCAAGACAGGTCAGCCCGATGTCCGCACCCAGCCTGGTGACGCGCCAGCGGTGACTGCCGCAGGGGTGTGCCTTTTTAAGGTAGACCACGTCACCGGGCTGGAGTTCCGCCGCCACCGTGCTAGACCCCACTGCGGTAGTGGTTGATGCGGTCACGAAGGTCAGCCGTGGCCGCCCTCGCTACGGCGGCGAAGTCCGCGCCGTGTGAGGCGTAGATGATACCGCGGGAAGAATTTATAATGGCCCCGGCGCCGTCCGCGCGCAGTGCCTGTTTCATGGTGGCTTCAAGGTCACCGCCCTGTGCCCCGATGCCGGGGATCAGCAGCGGCATTTCCGGTTGCAAGCGGCGTACCGCGCCGATCTCTTTGGGCGCGGTGGCACCGACCACCAGACCCACATTGCGGTGCGCATTCCAGTCACCCGCCAGGCGCGCCACCGCCTGGTAGAGCGGTACGCGGCGGCCCGCGTCATCAACGACCAGGGATTGCAGGTCCCGCGCCCCCGGATTCGAAGTGCGGCAGAGGATGAAGACGCCGCGGTCAGCGTAATCCAGGAACGGCTCCAGGGCATCCCGGCCCAGGTAGGGATTCACCGTCACCGCATCAGCGCCGAGCACTTCAAAAATGGCTTCGGCGTAGGCCTGGGCGGTATTACCGATGTCCCCGCGCTTGGCGTCGGCGATCACCGGTATCGTGTCCGGCACGTCCGCGATCGCCTGTCTCAGCGCGGCGTAGCCGGCCTCACCCTGGGCCTCGTAGAAGGCGAGGTTGATCTTGTAGGCGCAGACCAGGTCCGCGGTGGCGCCGATGACATCACGGTTGAAATCCGTCACCGTGACGCCTGCCGGGAGGGACGTGGGGTCCGTGTCCAGGCCAACGCAGACCAGGCTGCGGTTGCGCTTCACGGCGGCGGCAAGTTTCTGGTTGAAATTCGTGGTATATTTCATGCTTCCAGGGCCATCTTAGCAACCGCACCTGACGGCGTCAAGCGCGCTATTCAGGCACCGGCACCGCTGCTATAATGATGCTGAGGCTGCCCGTGATCGACCCCCGCTACCAGGCCACCCTGGACTATCTCTACGACTTCATTGACTACGAAAAGATGAAGGTGGCGCACGACAGCGTGAACTATGACCTGCGCCGCGTTTTCGAGTTGCTGCGTGAACTCGGTGACCCGCATCTGTGCGCCCCGGCGGTACACGTCGCCGGCACCAAGGGCAAGGGCAGCACTGCGGCTATGATGGCGGCGGCGCTGAAGGCCGCGGGCTATGTCACCGGTCTCTACACCTCCCCGCACCTGGTTGACCTGCGAGAGCGTTTCCGCATCGGCGATTTTATGATTTCCGAGGCCGAATTGATCGCTCTCACCGCGGCGATGAAACCGGCGGTGGCCGGGGTCAACCGGCGTGGCACCTACGGCCAATTGACCACCTTCGAGGTGCTCACCGCGCTGGCCTTTCTCTGGTTCGCGCGGCGTAAAGTTGACATCATGGTGATCGAAGTGGGCCTCGGCGGACGCCTCGACGCCACCAACGTGATCATCCCGGAAGTGGCGGTGATCACCCCCATCAGCCGGGACCATACCGAGATACTGGGGGATAGCGTCAGCGCCATCGCCACCGAGAAGGCGGGCATCATCAAGACGGGGTGCCCCGTCATCTGCGCGCCTCAACCTGAGGACGCGCGCCGCGTCATCGAGGATACCTGTAAGCGGCTGGCGGCACCGCTGTTCGCGGTGGGGCGGGAGGTGACCTGGGCGCCGGGCCGCCAGAGTCTTGATGGGCAGACGCTGACGGTAACCGGGCGCTTGGGGAGTTACGACCTCACCATCCCGCTGCTGGGGCGCCACCAGCAGGAGAATGCGGCCACCGCCATCGCCGCCCTCGAAGTGCTCATCGACCGGGGTTGGCTGATCGTGCCAAACGCATTGCGGCGGGGCCTCCGCGAAGTGGTCTGGGAGGGGCGTTTTCAGATCGTGCGCCGGGAGCCACTGCTGATCCTCGACGGAGCGCATAATCCGGAGGCGGCGCGCCGTCTTCGGGAAGGACTGGAGAGCCATTTCGGCACTCCCGGCGAACCCGGTTTCGCTTACCGCGGCGCCACCCTGGTGATGGGCGCCTTGGTGGACAAGGATACGGCGGGTGTGCTGCGGGAATTGCTACCGTATTTCGACCGTTTTGTGGCCACCGCCTCGCGTCACCCGCGGGCGATGCCGGCGGAGGCACTGGCGGCGCACTTCGCGGCACTGGGGGTGAAAGCGGTGGTGGTACCGGAGGTGGCCGCGGCGGTGCGGCAGGCCGCCGGGGAAAGTGGCCGCCTGACTTGTGTCACCGGTTCGCTCTTCGTGGTCGGCGAGGCGCTGCAGGCGGCGCGAGGGCTATAGTACCAGCGTCTGGATGGCGTCCTCGGGCAGCATCGGCGCCAGAACCTTCTGTAAAGCGATGGTGTGGGAGCAGAGGCCGCTGCTCCGGTGATACTCACAGGAGCAGTGCCATTCACCGTGGTGATAGCCCGTTTGGTGGTGGCCGTGGTCCCCGTCGAAGGTGACCTCGATCTCGGAAAAACTGATACGTTCCGTTTCGGTGGCGTAGCGGTTGGCCTTTTCGATCTTACCTATCAGGCTCGAGTACATCACACGCTCCTTTTTGGGCAGGTGAAACGGCGGCCCCGGGACTTTTCGATTTCCATTCTACCCCCGTCATGCCGCTAAGTCCAGCCCTTTTTGAAAGTTTTGTGGGCCGGCTCCGGCTGGGCTATAATAACCATTAATGGCAAGGAAAACAGAGGTCAGAAAAGCGGTCATCACCGCGGCGGGGCTGGGTACGCGCTTCCTGCCGGTGACCGGTGCGGTGCCCAAGGAATTACTGCCGGTGCTGGACCGGCCGGTAATCCACCACGCGGTGGCCGAGGCTGCGTCCTGCGGCATCCGGGAAGTGATTATCATCGTCTCGGACAATCAGGCCGCCTTCAAGCGTTATTTTAATCCCGGCGCCGCGCTACGGGCGGCGCTGGCGGCCAAGGGGCAGGCGCATCTGCTTGACGCCGTCACGGAACTGACGGATACGGTGAAGATAAAGTACCTGCGCCAGGACGCGCCGCTGGGTCTGGGCCACGCCGTGCTCTGCGCGCGTCAGGCGGTGGGTGATGAGCCCTTCGCGGTGATGTTGCCGGATGATCTGATCGTGGGCGCGGTTCCGGTGCTGAGGCAATTGCTCGATGTCTACCTGGCACGCCGCGGCAGCGTCATCGCGGTGACACGTATCAACGTCATGGATTCTCTGAAATACGGCATCGTCGACCCCGCCAAGGTCAGCCCGGTCCTGCATCAGGTGAAACGTCTAGTGGAGAAGCCGCCACCACTGGCGGCGCCCTCCAACCTGGCGGTGGTGGGGCGTTACCTGCTGACGCCGGGTATCTTTGAGACGCTTTCGCGCACGCCACGGGGGGCGCTTGGCGAGATACAGTTGACCGACGCTCTGAACCTGCTGCTGTTCCAGGAAGCGCTGTACGCCCTGGAGTTTCAGGGCCAGCGCTATGATACCGGCACGCCGCTGGGTATGCTCATGGCGGCGCTGGGCATGGCGCTGGAGCGTGACGACATGGCTGGGGAGATGCAGGAATACATCCGGGGGATGGAGCTGGGCTAGTTCTTTTTCAGACCGGGATATTGTGGGGGTGTCCCATCCCCTTTATCCCCTTCCTGAAGGGAAAAGAGGGAAGGGGGATATTATGATAAGAGGCTGCGCCCCCTTGGCCCCGTTTTTCAGGGTTTGGGTGAAATCCAACAATAAACGGGCGCACCGCCGGTAAACCAGGGCGTTTCTGACGCGGGCATTGAAAAACCCTCCGAAATCCACTAAACTGGGCGTGATGTCTGCACCAAACTCAGGGTCGAACCCACTCACCCGTGACCAGTTGCGGCAGGCCTTCTTATCCTTCTTTGAGACCAAAAAACACACCGTCATACCAAGCTCGTCCTTGATCCCCTGGGGTGACCCGACGCTGCTCTTCACCACCGCCGGCATGGTGCAGATCAAACCCTACTTTCTGGGCGAGGCGGTACCCCCAAACCAACGCCTCGCCTCCTGTCAGAAGTGCTTCCGCACCACTGACATCGACGCGGTGGGTGACGCCCAGCACCTGACACTATTCGAGATGCTGGGTAACTTCAGCGTCGGGGACTACTTCAAAAAAGATGCCATCGCCTGGGGCTGGGAGTTTGTCACGGAGCACCTAGCGTTGGCGCCGGAACGTCTGCGCATCACCGTCTTCACTGACGACGACGAAGCCTATGACCTCTGGCGGGACATCGGCATCCCTGAGGATAAGATCACCCGGCTCGGTGAGAAGGACAACTTCTGGGGCCCGGCGGGCGCTTCCGGTCCCTGCGGTCCGTGCAGCGAGATACATTATGACTTTGGTGCTGACACGGGCTGCGGCAAGGCGGATTGTGCCCCCGGCTGCGACTGTGGGCGCTTCTGTGAGATCTGGAACCTGGTCTTCACGCAGTACGACCAGGACGAGACGGGCAAACGCACCGCGCTGCCGAAACCAAACATCGACACCGGCATGGGGCTGGAAAGGGTGGCCACCATCCTCCAGGGTCAGGACTCCGTCTACGAGACTGACTTTTTCAAACCGTTACTACAGAAAATTGAGGAGATCAGCGGCCAAAAGTATGTCCCGGACGCGGCTACCGGCCTGGCGATGCGCGTCATCGCGGAACACGGGCGCGCCATCACATTCCTCATCGCTGACGGCGCGCTGCCGGGCAATGAAGGGGCGGGCTACGTGCTGCGGCGGCTCTTGAGGCGCAGCCTGCTCTTCGCGCGCCGTCTGGGGCTGGACAGGCCGTTCCTGGGTGATATCGCGACGGCCACCGCGGCGCAAATGGCGGCCACCTACCCGGAACTGGCCGTCAGATTGAACTTTGTGCTGAAGGTGGTCCAGGCCGAGGAAGTGCGTTTCTTCGAGACGCTGAACGTGGGGCTGGAGCTGCTGGACCGGCTGATGTCCGATCAGGCCAAAAGCAAGACGATATCAGGCCGTGACGCTTTTGAGCTTTATGATACTTACGGCTTTCCGGAGGAGATTACCCGGGACATCGCCGCGGAGCGCGGCTTCACGGTGGACATGGACGGCTTTGAAGCGGCCATGACGGAACAACGTGACCGCGCCCGCGCCGCCCACAAGTTCGTTGACGCCACCCGCGAGGCGACGCTTGATTCGGACCTCGGTGTCGCCGAGACACCCTTCGTGGGCTATCTGACCCTGGAGCATGAAACAAAAGTTATCGCGATCCTGCGGGATGGCAAGGTGCTAGCTGATCTGGCGCACGGCGCTGAAGCGGCGCTGGTGTTGGAGACGACGCCCTTCTACGCCGAAATGGGTGGCCAGGTGGCGGACGTGGGGCGCATTGAGAGCGCCGGCGGCGCCTTTGAGGTGACGCATACTTATCGTATCCCCCCGGCGGTGGTGCTGCACCAGGGTAAGGTCACCGCGGGACAGATCACCACCGGGGACAGCGTCACCGCGCGGGTGACTGCGGAGCGGCGGCAGGACGTGGCGCGCAACCACACTGCCACCCACCTCATCCAGGCCGCATTACGGAAAGTGCTCGGCAGCCACGTGCAGCAGCGCGGCTCACTGGTCACCGAAGCGCGCCTGCGCTTTGATTTCTCCCACCTGGAAGCGCTGGGGCCGCGCGAACTGGAGAAGGTCGAGCTCCGCGTC
>CAZPSW010000049.1:0-9021 GCA_964589255.1 uncultured Dehalococcoidales bacterium | reverse complement strand
AAATGTCAGCCACCAGGCGGCAAACTCCTTGGCCCGTCGCCTCCGGTGGCTGGTAGGCCCAGGTTACGGCACGGTCCGCGTTGAGGCGAACGTCCCCACCCGCGCCACAACTGCTGCTGAGATCGATCAGCTTGACCTCCCCGGTGGCGGGATACACCATCATGTTTCCCGGTTTCACATCCCCGTGGCTGACCCGCCTGGCGTGCATGAAATCCAGTGCCTGAAGCACCCCTTTGACCCATCTTACGGCGTCCCCGAGGGCATACTTTTCCGCGTAGGCCGCATCAGACATCATGGTTTCCAGCGTCTCGCCGGGGCAGTACTCCATCTCCACGAATCGCCTGCCTTGGGTAACCCCGGTCCGGAAGACGCGCACTAGGTGAGGCTGCCCGGCGTCTCCACTGAATTCAGCCTCCGCCGCGGTCACGCCGCCGCCGCAGTTGAATATCTTGAGCGCCACGATTTTACCGCCGGCGCGCCGCCTGGCCCGCCAGACGGTGGCATATTGACCCCTTCCGAGTACATCCAGGGTCTCGTATTCCCCCCAGGTCAGGGGTACCGGCGGTGATAAAACTTGGTTTTCGGGCAGACGGCTCATCTGGCGGGCCTGCGGTAGATGCCCCGTCGTTGGAGTTTCTTCACGGACTTGAAAAAATGGACGAACTTTTTCTTTTCCCGGGAATAACCCGGTGATTCTTTCAGCCAGAGGTTCTTGGGATAGATGGGCTGATCATAAATCTTGCGGTAGCACTCAGTGGCCAGTCCCGGCAGCCAGTTCACGCTGACCGCCCGGTCATGGTGGTCTCTCAATTCTTCAATGTTCACCAGGCCGCAGGCGTAGCCCTCGCCGTTATAGAGCACCTTGTTCAGCACCTGCCCCCGGTAGTCCACGATCATACTGCGCCCTCCGGCGGGCCTGAAACCGCTGGTAGTGTTGGCCGGGGCCGTGTTGGGACACACCATGTAGCAATTGTTGTCCAGCGCGCGCGCCCGGTTGGATACCTCCCAGGAGCCCTGGGAAACCCTGGGGTCAGTGGAGCTGGGCCGGTAAATGATCTCCGCGCCGAGGGTGCTGTAGGCCCGGTAGATGTCCGGGAAATAACCCTCCATGCAAACCGTCAGGCCGATCTTGCCGATGTCCGTGTCCGCCACCTGGAAAAAGGCCTCCAGGCCGTCACCAAATTTGGCGGTGTAGGCGTCCCAGACATCGTGCGGCGTGATTGCGTGCGAGGCGGAAACCAGTTGTAATTTGTAATGCTTGAGTATCACTTTACCGCTGGGGTCAATCAGGAAAGCGATGTTAAAATAGCGGTCCTTGATGATGTCCGGATCAACCGCTTTGACGCATCCCATGAGATAGACGTTGTGCTTGCGCGCCAGTTCGCCCAGCATGTCCGTCTCCGGGCCGGGTATGGTCACCGCCATCTCGCGGCAAAACTGGGTGTGTTCCATCGTCCATTCGGCGGTAAATCCTTCCAGCACGCCTTCAGGCAGGGCCACCAGTCTGACCGGCATTTCCCAACTGCAGACCGGCATCACCACGCCCAGCGCCCGCTTGATGTGGGGCAGTGCCACACTGGTGATCTCTTCGCGTTTCGTGATCACGGGATATCCGCACTGTACCGCCACCGCCATGTAAGGCTTAATCATTCGAATTCTCCATCAACAAAGTATATTTTCTGGTGTTACTGAAACAGCTCCGCCAGCAGCAGTTCATCGAAATCCTTTTCCGTCATCCCGAGTAGGTCCCGGCAGACGTATTCGTTGTGTTCGCCCAGGCCCGGGCTGGCGGTGCGCAGATCCGCCGGTGTCCCCAGCAGCCGATACGCCGGTCTGGGGTGTGAAAACGGCCCCATCTCCTGGTGGTCCAATACTTTGAAGTAGCCTGTGGCCGCCAGTTGCGGGTCCTCCAGCAGGTCTTCAGGGCTCCGGATGACGCCCGCCGCCACTCCCACCGCCTGTAGCGTGGTCATTACCTCGGTGGCGGCATACTGCATCGTCCAGGCCTCCACCAGGGGGTTTAATTCCGCTTCGTGGTGCCGGCGCTCCGGGGCGGTGGCAAACTTTGGATCAAGGCTCCAGGGTGGGCTGCCAATGGCCGCGCCAAAAGCCTGCCAGGCGGTATCATCGGAAATTGAGATGGCACACCAGCGATCTTCTCCCCGGCACCGGTAGGCGCCGTGAGGGGCGGCCGCGGCGGATGAATTTCCCATCCGGGAAGCTTCGCGGTGATGCACCGTACAATCCAAGATTTCCGGCGCCAGGAAATAGGCGATGCCAACTTCCAGTTGCGACAGGTCAAGGCAGTTTCCTTTTCCCGTCTTGTCACGGCTGTCCATCGCCGCCATCACCGCCGCCACGCCGACCGCGGGACTGATCAGGTCAGTATAAGGCACTACCGTATGGTTTGGCGGGCGGTCCGCCCAGCCGGTGACATTGGTGAAACCCGCCAGCCCCACTAGGTGCCAGCCGTAACTCGGGTGCCGGGCATGGGGGCCGTCCTGTCCCTGGCCTGAAGACCGCACCATGATGATATCCGGCTTCACCTGTTGCAACGCTTCATAGCCCAGGCCTAATTTTTCCATCACACCGGGGCTGAAGTTTTCCACCACGATGTCAGCCCAGGCCACCAATTTGTTGATTACCTCAAGCTTCCTGGCATGCATCAGGTCCAGCGTCAGGCTGTATTTGTTGGTATTCAGATACGAAAAATAGAGGGCCCGCTCCAGTCCCGGGATGTTGTCCTTGAAGGGGGCGCTGATACGCAGGGCGTCGAGTCTGCGGGTTGACTCCACCTTCACCACCAGCGCGCCGTGATCGGCGAGATACTTGGTGAGTAACGGGCCCGCCGCCGCCCAGGTGAAATCAAGCACCTTAAAGCCTGCCAGTGCCTGGTTCATTTACTTTCCCCCCGCGAAGCCGTGTTCAAATCACACCACGGCGTTGCAATTCGTCCATGCCCTCGGCGGTAAACCCGAGTTCTGTTTCGTAAATCTCCCGGTTATGCTCGCCGATCAGCGGCGCCCGCTGCCCGATCTTAAACAGCGTCTCCACCGTCCTGAAGGGGATGCCGGGGTACTGGACGCGTGTCTCCAGTTCCGGGTGGCTGAGGCTGTCCCAGAACCCCCTGGCCTGGAGTTGCGCGTTGTCCATGATGTCCCGCGCACCACTCACCGGCATCAGCATGATGCGTCTCTTCAGGGCTTCCTCATAAAGTTCTTTCTTGGACCGCGTGAGGAAGAATTCGGAGACCAGTTTCTCGATGTGGTCAATCTCTGTCTGGGTATTTTTCGCCATGTCCCAGGCTTCCCAATTCATGTTCCGGAGGTAATCATCGGCCATGCCGGCACTTTCCATCCAGCGCACCAGGCCGCTGTTGGTGGCGGCCCCAAGCATGCCTCCGAAAACAATGAATGCCACAAAGCCGTCCCGGCATGACCAGATCAGCTTGCGCCGTATTTTGCCGCCGCCTAGTCCGATCAGATATGGCCCCACGCGACGCAGTAAAAGGTGGTTCAGTTCCCAGACGGCGGGCGAGGTCTGGGAGTGGGGCACCAGGCTCTCCCGAATGGAGACGTCAACGTGCTGGGCCTGGCCGGTTTTTTCCCGGTGATAATAAGCCATCATGGTGCCGGCGGCGGCTTCGGCGCCGGCATTAAGGTATGCCTGCGGCACGCTGACCCTGACCGGGGCGCGGTCCGGGTCACCCATGCGAAACATCCAGCCGCTCATGGCGACGCAGACAATATCCGGTCCTTGATAGTCCCGGTAGGGACCCACCTGCCCGAAAGGTGTGATCGAGGTCATGATCAGCCACGGGTTAAGACGGCTGATTTCAGCGTACCCCAGCCCCAGTGCCTCGAGGTATCCCGGCTTGAAGGACTCGATCACGAAATCAGCCGCGGCGATCAGCTTTGCCAGGATTTCCCGTCCCTGCCCGGTCTCCAAGTCAAGTGTAATGCCTCTCTTGTTGGCGTTAAAGGCAAACCAGTAAAGGCTCTTTTCGGGGTCCGGGCGGTCCCCGTAGAAGGGGCCCACCCGGCGCGAAGCGTCGCCCCCGGGCCTTTCAATTTTGATCACGTCGGCGCCCAGGTCCGCCAGGATACGGCCGCAGAGAAAACCGGTTTCATCGGTCAGGTCCAGTACTCGCGGGGAACCGAGCAGCAGTTTTTTCTCATCTGTACTAGTCGTCATAATTCACTTCTGGGCTTACGGCATTACCAGCGGGCCTGTTCCCGCGCCCACCGGATGGCGTCCAGGAAATCAGCCGGCTGGTAAGCGGCGTACATGTTTGAGGGATATTTCCCGGCGTGATCCCGGTATCCGGGATAGTATAATTCCTGGCGTAATACCGGGATGGAACGGCGTTTTCGGAAAGTCTCCACCGGGATGCGGTCCGCCACCACCGTCTCACTCACCAGTTCCGCTTCGGTGAGCACTCTGCCGCGGTTGTCTATGATCATGCTGTGCCCGGCCCCGATCTTGTTATAGGCCGGTCCCTCGGTGGATTCGGCATTGTTCGCGAAGATGCCGTAGGTGTTGTTCTGTACGCCGTAGGCGCGCATGCTCAACCTCGGGTCGTAACTGGCGCCGGCCAGTTCCGACATGGTGTAGGCGCAGCCGCTGCAACTGTAGATCAGTATCTCGGCCCCTTTGAAAGCGAACATCCGGGCCGTCTCCGGCTGAAAACCCTCGGAGCAGATAAAGGCGCTGAGATTACCGATGTCCGTCCTCGCCACCGGCCAGACGGCGTCCCAGCCGTGGCGTTCCACGAATTCGTCGAGCACGTCATGGACGGTGGTGGCATATTCCCCGGAGCCGGGGTCACAATGGGCCTTCCAGTGCCGGTAAATCACTTCCCCGCGGGGATCAATGATGAGCGCGGTGTTGAAGAAGTGCCCCGGCCACGCCGCGTCCCTGGTGTGACAGGCCAGTTCAATGTAGCAGTTGTGTTCCACCGCTTTGCGGCAGACGGGTTCAATTTCTTCTCCGGGAACCTCGATAGAGACCCGGAGCCAATCTTCCCGGGTCCAGTCAAAGCCGATTCCCTGGAGTGAGAACTCCGGGAAACAGATGAGGTGTTTTTTCACCGGTTGCCAGGCAAAGGCGCAGTCGATCAACCAGCACATGCGGTCAACGTTTTGTTTGATGCCCGGTTTGGGGTTCCTGGCATCAACCGGCTGTGTCATCAGCTGTGCCGCGGCGACCACAATTTCGTCACGCTTAAGCGGCACCACCTCGTAATTGGGGAGGGGTATTTTGCTATATGGTCCCACTGACGCAGACTTCTCCGCATGGCCCATGTCTTTTTTCATCACTGCTCCCTCGCTGCCCGGTATGGCTCAGTACCCCGGAAATTTACGGTACCACTCCAGCGCGGCGTCCGGAATGCCGCGTCGCTTCAGTACCGGTCTGGCTCTGGAGATTGGATCACTCACCGGCGGGTCGCCCTCTTGGCTCGCAGGCTGCGCCAAACTCAGGGCTCCGGTGGGGCACCAGGTGACGCACTTGGTCTGGCCGTCACAAAGGTCACAGATCAGCGGCAGGTCTGCGCTGGCATTGAAATTGACTGCCTGGTAGGGACAGGCCTCAACGCAAAGCTGACAGCCGTTGCAGCTCATCTCATCGAGCGAAATTGTCCCCGATTCGGTTTGCGTTAACGCCTCTACCGGGCAAGCCGCGACGCAAGCCGGTGCCTGGCACTGCACGCACAGCACCGGATCAGAATAACCCAGGTAATCAAAATCAATCACCCTGATCCTGGATTTCCCGGGGTTGAACGCTCCGGTGTGCTCCAGCGAACATATCAGTTCACATGATTTGCAACCGGTGCATTTGGTGGCATCAACTAATATTCTCACCTGAAATCCTGCCGCTACCTGATGGCGCCGTAGTCTACCAGCGCGTCGGCAATTTGGCCGAGGCCCAGCCTTTCAAGCGCCTGCCTGGTTTGCAGTCCGGTCTCCGGGTCCCATTCTCTGGCCCGGTAGTATTCATCAAGCATGACGTCCCTTTCCACCAGCACCTGCCCGTCGCAGGGCCCGCCCTTGACCGGTTCCCGGGTAAAGCGGTCGGTGCCCACGTAGTCGTCGTCTTTCCGGGTCATCCCCTGGCGCGCATTGAAGGCCTTCTGGATATTATAAACCCGTTCCCCGATCTGCAATAATTCCTCTGGGCTGAAAGCAACCCCGGTGGCCGCGGAAAATGCGGCGGCCATCAGGTGGATCGTCTCCGCGGTGTAGAGGCATACGCCAAGTGAATCGATGACGGCCTTCACGTCCTCGCCCCACTTGATCGCCAATCCCTTACCGTGTGCCTTGGTGCGGTCCATTGTCTCCGGGTCCCGGAAAATGTCTTCGCCGATTTCGGTGCCCCGCAACGTTGACAGCGCCACCGGGAAAAAGCTCTTGTGGCCATGCCCCGTGGTTGAGGTCAGGAATTCCAGGCCCAGCGCTTTATTCGCCCGCGCGTCATCAAAGAAGACGGAGGTGCCCTTGACGTGGAAAAGGTATTTGGCCGAATCCCGGCCCACCATTTGGGGCGCCCTCTTCTCACCCTCCGCCAGGATGTTGCCGAAGCCCTGTCGCCGCGCGATCTTGGGAATCATGCCGATCACCCAATGATAATCCCCCCAGGCCGGCGGGGCGCCATCAAAATCCGCGTCGCTGAGGATGCCTCTCTGGTGGCACTCCATGGCCCAGGCAATCAACACTCCCGCGCTCATGCTGTCGATCCCGTACTGGTTGAACTGCTCCGTCATTTTCAGAATCGCCGGCAGATCATAGAAGTCGTGGCCGAAGGCATTACACAAATCACCGAATTCCGGCCCCTCACCCAGGATGCCGGCGAACTCCCCGGATGGCACCGTGTAGTGATTGCCGCAGGCCACCTGGCAGGTGATACAGGCCCGCATTGAAGTGACGAACTCCGCCTTCAACTTTCTTGACGATATGGCCTGCCAGTCAGCCCCGTCGTGCTTTTGAAAGTTCCGGATGCCGATTGAGCCACGCGGGCCCACGATGTCCACCAGGCCGGGGGAGCCATAGTCGTGGAAGGTGTCATAAATTGGATTGATATTAATATTGTGATCACGCATTTCGGTGCAGATCCGTAAAAACTCTTCTGGATTGGCCACCGTGACATCGGTGGACCCCCTGACCGCGATGGCCTTGAGGTTCTTTGAGCCCATCACCGCCCCCAGCCCGGTCCGGCCGGCCGCTTTCTTCAGCGGATTTATGATGCTGGCGAAGCGCACCAGGTTTTCCCCGGCGGGACCGATGCAGATGACCTCGATATCAGGGTCCCCGAGTTCCTCCCTGATGGTGCGGGATGTTTCCCGGATCAATTGCCCCCAGAGATGAGCGGCGTCCCTGATTTCGACCCTATCATCGTCGATCCAGAGATAGACCGGGCTTTCACTTTTACCGGTGACACATATCTGGTCGTAACCCGCGTATTTCAATTCCGACGCGAAGTTACCCCCCATTGTGGCATCGCCCCAGGCGTCGGTCAGCGGGGATTTCGCGGTCACCGTCAATCTGGAAGAACCGGGGGCGAGCGTTCCCGCCAACGGCCCGGCGGCAAACATCAATACGTTCTCCGGAGACAGACTGTCGACCTCGGGTTTGACCTTTTCAAACAGCTTGATCGAATTGAAACCGCTGGCGCCCAGGTGTTTCCGGGCAAATTCGGGCGAAAGCGGCTCTCTGACAACCAGGTGGTTGCTTAAATCTATGTTGAGGACGGCGCCGGCCCAGCCATACCATCCTGCCATCGCACTCTCTCCCCTCTCGTTTATGGTTGACACACTCTGGGGCCGGTTAGAGGTCCGGCCACTTTTTCCGGACCGCCCGTTCGGAATCCGGGTCCGGCTTCACCGGAAGCGGGAAATCATGCCTCCAGTGGAAGGGGCGGCAGGCCAGTATGATCGCCGTCGACATCTCGTTTTCACCGCGGGCCCGTTTTTCCGGGGAGAGTCTCGGGTCAAGGCCGCCGCCGCGCCAGCCCCGAATGATGTCAAACTCTTCGGGCTCAGCCCGGAAACTCATGGCGTGCAGCACCTCGTTGAAATTATAGGGGTCAACGTCGTGATCCACCACGATCACGTAGCGGCGCATGAAGCTCTCGACGGAAAGCGCCGCTAACGCGGCCTGTTTGGCGTGCCCGCTGTAGTGTTGCTCCAGGGATATCACGGTGGCCGCCGGTTCCATCTCGGGGGGTATCCAGACCCCTTTCACGCCGGGCACCAGTTCATCCAGTTTGCTCCACACCCGGGCGGCTCTGGTGTAAGGCAGGTGGTCCCGGTTCACCCCGGGGCCAAGCCAGTGCAGCGCACCCAGAATGATCGGGTCATTGCGGTGCATGATACCCTTTACCCGGAAGGCCGGCTGGGCGCCGATTTTGGTGTAATGCCCGGTGAACTCGGGGAATGGGCCCTCGTTTCTCGTCTCCACCTCCGGTGACACCATTTCACCCTCGAGTACGATCTCGGCACGAGCGGGGATGGGTAAGCCCGTGATTGGCCCCCTGATGACCTCGACCGCTTCGTTTTGCCACCAGCCGGTGTAATCGTATTCCGACATGCCCCACGGCAGGGGCGTGGCCGCATTGAAAAAAAGCAGGGGGTCACAGCCGCAGGTGACCGCCACGGGACAACTTTCACCCCTGGCCCAGTACTTCTTCCGGATGACATCCCCGTGCCGGCCGGGGGCGAAGTATATGGTGGCGGTGGTGGCGTCGTGGACCTGGATGCGATTGACGGATACGTTGACCCATCCCTCGTCGGGATCTTTGATGATAACGGTGTCCCCGGTACCGATGTAGCGGCCGCCGTCACCCGGCTGCCAGACGGGCGCCGGAAAATCATCGAGGTTCACCTCGTCTCCCTGGTGCACGTTCTCCAACACGGGGCCGTCGGCCACCTCCACCGGCGGCAGCGGCACCACCGGGGCGCTCATCTTGTCACGCAATCCCCGGATTATTTCCGGCCTGGTGGTAGCCTGGGGTTGGCCCAATACCAAG
>CAZPSW010000048.1:0-9101 GCA_964589255.1 uncultured Dehalococcoidales bacterium | reverse complement strand
CGCCGTACGGGCTGGGCCTGGAGCAACTGCCCACCCACGTCTACAGCGGCAAGGGTGAGACCAACCGCGTCATGAACGCCTTCCACGGCGTGCAGAATTGCAGCGGCGTTTGCCAGTTCTCCGCCTACCACGGCATCGTCGACGGCATCAGCTTCCCCGGCTTCCTGGAAGCGGTCACCGGGTGGGAAATGTCGATGGATGACCTGATCCTGACCGGCGAACGTATCGCCAATATGCGCATGGCCTTCGTCCTGCGTGAAGGCATCAACCCGGTCAGCGACTTCAAACTGCCCGGGCGCGTCACCGGCCACACGCCAATCCGCGCCGGCCAGCACAAAGGCGTGGAGATCGATATGGATACCATGGTGCGTGATTTTCTGATCGCGATGGACTGGGACCAGGTTACCTGCAAGCCCAGCCGGGCACGCCTGGCGAAACTTGGCCTGTCTGACCTCGCAGCATCTCTGGCGGTAGAGTGATTCCATGGCTGAATTACTGAGCCCATACCGCGTGCTCGATCTGAGTGGTGAACTGGGCATGCTCTGCGGTAAGCTGCTGGCGCACCTGGGGGCTGACGTGATCCAGTGTGAGCCCCCCGGCGGCGACGCAACGCGCCGCGTGGGCCCCTTCAACGGGGACGTGGTTGACCCCGAAAAGAGTCTCTTCTGGCGGGAGAGTAACCTGGGCAAGCGCGGCATCACGCTGAACCTGGAGACGGTCACCGGGCGGGAACTGCTGACGGCACTGGTAAAACAGGCCGACGTGGTGCTGGAGTCATTCAGTCCTGGGTACCTGGCCGGCCTGGGCATCGGCTACCAGGCGCTGGCGGCGGTCAACCCCCGCCTGGTGATGGCCGCGATCACACCCTACGGCCAGTCAGGGCCCAAGGCCCATTACCACGCCACTGATTTCACCATCTGGGCCAGCACCGGGGTGATGTACTGCGCCGGTGACGCGGACCGCGCCCCCAACGCGGTGGCAGTGCCGCAGGCACGGGTTCACGCCGGTCTGGAGGCCACCATGGCGGTGCTCAGCGCATTACATTACCGCGCCGCATCCGGTGAGGGCCAGTACATCGACGTCTCGGCACAGGCGAGCGCTCTGGATGCGCTGCTCGACACCCCGGAGATCTGGCTCCTGCTGGGACGAGACTACACGCGCCGCGGTATCTCTGACTTCGTGACCAGGGTGACCCAGGCGTACGGCCTGCCCTGCCGGGACGGCTGGGTGGCTTTCTACACCCTTGGCGGCGGGCTGCTCGCCTCGGCGGAACACCTGGGGCGGATGCGGGACTGGATGGTCGAGGAGGGCCGGGCCCCGGACTGGTTCGCCGCCATGGATTTCGTCAGGGATTATGACTCCGCGGTGCTGGACCAGGACCTGGTGGACCGTGTCGAGGGCGTGCTGGCTGATTTCACGCGTATTAAAACCAAGGCCGAACTGTACGCCGTAGCAATCGAGAAACGCCTCATCATGGCGCCGGTGCAGGACGCCGCCGAGGTCTGGCAGGACCGCCAACTCAGGGCCCGGGATTTCTGGCAGTCGGCACCGGATGGCGCCGGCGCGGCGGTGCCCCACCCCGGCTTCTGCGCCCTCTTCAGCGAAACACCGATGCGAGTAAAAAGGCTGGCGCCCCGCCTCGGTGAACACAACCGGGAAATCTACGGTGGAGACCTCGGCCTCTCCGCCGGGCGGCTGGCGGAACTTGCCGAAACGGGCGTCATTTGATGGCCAGATTATGTTGAAGACAGCACTGCACGGGGTGAAAATCCTGAGCTTTGAGTGGATCGTGCTCGGCCCGCTGGCCACCAGCCTGCTCGGGGCGCTGGGGGCGACGGTCGTCAAAGCGGAATCCCACGTACGTCCCGACGGTGGACGCTTCATCGGCCCCTTCAAAGACGGCATCGTCGGCCCCAGCCGGGGAGGGTTCTTCGCGCATCAGAACGCCAGCAAGTACAGCATCACGGTCAACCTCAAGAATCCCTCCGGGCTGGCGCTGATACACAGGCTCTGCGGCTGGGCGGACGTGATCATGGAGAACATGACTCCTGGCGTGATGGGTAAACTGGGATTGGATTATGCGGCGGTGCAGCGGATCAACCCGGGCATCATTTATATCAGCACCTCGGTGCAGGGCCAGCACGGACCGTACGCCACCGCCACCGGCTTCGGGCAGCTGGCGGCGGCGCTTAGCGGCTGCACACAGCTCTCCGGCTGGGCGGACCGTGGGCCGGCGCCCTGCCACGGGGCCTACGTGGACTATTTCACGGCGCGCTGGTTACCCAGCGCCGTGCTGGCGGCGCTGGACTACCGCCGCCGCAGCGGCCGGGGACAATACATCGACAACTCAATTCTAGAAAACACGGCCTACTTCTTCTCCCTGCCGGTGATGGACTACGCGGTCAACGGACGCGTCTGGAACCGTGACGGCAACCGCAACCCGGGCGCCAGCCCCCACGGTGCTTTCCGGTGCCTGGGAGATGACCGTTGGGTGGCCATCGCGGTGACAGAGGCAGCGGAGTGGCAGTCATTTTGTGGGGTCGTAGAGAAGCCGGAGTGGATCACGGACCCTCGCTTCGCTACCCTGGCGGCGCGCAAGCAGCACGAGGACGAACTGGAAGCGCTGGTAAACACCTGGACGGCGGGCCACACCGCGGAGCAGGTTGAATCCATGATGCAGGCCGCCGGCATCCCCGCCAGCGTGGTGCAGACCACCCGGGAGGTACTCGCGGACCCGCAGCTCAACCAGCGCGGCACCTTCCGCGAACTGGAGCACCTTGAAATTGGGCCCTTACTGCATATTTGCTCCGCCTCACGGTTTTCTAAAAACGAGCCTGACTGGCGCGCCGCCCCCGCCATCGGCGAACACAACGAAACCGTGCTCCGGGACTTCATCGGACTAACAGATGAAGATATCGCTGACCTTTACGCACAGGGAGGCATCACCACGGAGGCAGATTATCCGTTCTGAACCACGCCGCAGCAACGCGCTCACGCGCCCGGCGGACGGCGTCTTCAGGATGGAGAAAGCGGAGGCTGGCAAATGGAAAAATTGAGTCGGAATTGGAGTGACCTGGGGCGGCGAATCAGCGCCCACCTGAAGCTGGCCACCCGGCCTTTGGGATTCAAATACCTGGCCGAGGAGAAGGCCTTGAAAGACTACCATGGCCTGCGCCGGTCTGAGTTCAAGCGCCCTCTCTGCCAGTTCGTGGGCAGCGCGCGCTACCTGGGTAAGGCCTGGGGCATCACCGCCGAGGACCAACTCTGCCAGTGGGGGGCCTGGTGCGCCGGGGTTTTCCCTGACGTACCCGAGTCGATCATATCCGGATGTCTCTATTCGGAACAGTTCCTGAACATTGCCGATGGTGACACCGCGCGTATGATCAGCGGCGCACTACCCAAGGTTGAGAAATACTCCCCGGCCTGCGCCTTGATGCCGCTGGAGGGGATCACCTTCGAGCCGGAACTGGTGATAATCTACGGCGAGCCGGCACAGATTGGGGACCTGGTGATGTCCGCCTGCGCGGTACTGGGATTACCCGCCATTGAGGCCCGGATTCTGGGCGATACCGCGATCTGCGCCGACGGCATCGCCGCTGCCATAAACAGCCACCAGCCGCGTTTCTTCCTGCCCTGCCTGGGGGACCGCGCCATGGGCGGCGCACGGCCCACCGAGGTGGCGGTGGTCTTCCCCGTAGCGACCTTCACCGAAGCGGTGGTGAGCAACGTGGAACAGCTCAATTTCTCGCCGAACTGGATCCTCGAGGCCCCGGTTGGCGCCAGCCCGGAGATCCTCAAGATGATGCAGACGATGGCCGCCTCCACCTTTCCCTTGAGCCGGGGGACGCCGGTGCTGCCACCGCCGGAAAAATGAAGCGCGGGCCCACGGGGGCCGTGGTGGCCGTTCTGCTGCGACCGGTCAGGCGGGTCAGTGACGCGCTTGACGCAGACTGGCGATAAAACTTTCGAGTTCCTCATCGGTGCGATATTTCTTGCTGTCATAGCAACTATGATGAGTGATGTCTGCCCTCTCTCTGACGAGACGCGGTTTTGGCTGACTGTCGGCATAACCTAATGCCATCATGTCGTAAACCTCGTATCCTCGTGGCACCTGGAGATAATCCTTGACCGGATTTTGCACCTCGGGGTGGGCGATCACGGAAACCCATTGTGCCCCCAGGCCCAGCGTCTCCGCAGCCAGACTCAGATACAGAAAAGCGCTGGCCAGGCCCGACGCGAAATGTGATTGCCCTCGCAGTTGTTTGGTGCGCACCGGAAAGGCATCCATAGTTCTTGGGTCCCCACACAGAATTATGAACACCGGGGCCCGAACATATCCCGCCGCGGTAGCATTAAATCTCAGTTCCGGTTTTCTCACCGCCTCAATGCCGCGCAGAGTTTCACGGTATTCATTGATTATCTCAACGATCCTGGTGCGAATTTCCTGTTTTGTGATCACGATGAACTCCCACGGTTGAGAGTTTGCCCCTGAAGGAGCCCAGCGCGCAACCTCGATCATTTTGCCGATATGCTCCTCCGGGACAGGGTCGATCTTGAATTTGCGACAGCTCCGCCGGCAAGTCACCAATTCCAGAAGATTATCATACTCCATCAATTAATCCTTTACGTTAAATACGTTTTCTGATGAGCGTAATCGCCTGGGCGAATAATATCACAAATACCCTGTGTTCGCGGTGAGCGCCGAACTCAAAGCTGAAATGATGCCGAAATGGGGGCAGGTGATCGGCTAGGGGACCGGGTTTAATTTCGCCACCAGTTGGCTCACGTGCGCCAACCGGGGCAGCGCGTCGAGGCAACGCAATAGAACAGCGGTTTCCGCGACGCCGAGTGCCCGGTTACAATGTTTGAAGCATATGTCCCTTAGTTCCGCCTCAGTGAAAGGGTTCTCCGGGCCCCCTTTGGGGTACTTCACGAAGGTCTCATACTTACTCCCGTCCCGTGTTTCCACGGTGACACGAGCCGGCACCGTCCCCGGTCTCAGCGCATCCGCCTCCGCATCGGCGTAAACCTCAACCTTATCGGTCTGGTCCAGAATCGACCTGTCATTCAACCTGTGGTGCGAGATTTGATCCGGGCCCACCTCATCGTCAGCGATACCCGCGCCAATCATAAACGGCAAGCTGTACTGCGCATTCCAGATGCTATCCGGTCGGGGGTTCGTCATCGCCGTGGCGTACCCGGCCACACCGACCTTAATTTTTACAATATCGCTGGCGGTGATACCGTGTGCCCGCATCAGGTCAAAAGCGCCGTCAAGTGCGGCATGGGCGGACCGGGTACCGCTGTAGCGCTTGAAATAGGTACGCAGTATCTGCCACTCAAGACCCAGATTGGCGAGCGCATCGGGAGAAAAATCAGGGGCGTCGAAGATGGACCCCGGTCCCTTAAAACCTGTCTTCGCCAGCAGTGCCGCCGACACTCCCGTCATCGCCCCCCATCCTTCCGCGTCCTTGGTCATGGCCACTTTTTCCATTCTCTTGACCCGTGAAAGACGCAGGCAATGCGCCCCCGCGATGCCGAACGCCTGGACGATTTCTGCGGTGCTGAGCCCCAGCAGCTTGGCGGCGGCGGCGGTCGCGCCATAGGTGCCGGGCATACCGGCGATAGGGTACATCCCGTTCAATGAAATTGACCAGGCAACCCTCAAGGTAACGTCATAGCCTAGCACCACCGCGGTGATCAAATCCTTCCCGGTGGCATCCTGACGTTCGGCCACCGCCAGCGCGCTGGGAACCACCACCCTGCCGCCGTGTGTCAGGTGGCCGCTGGGGCGGTACGCGCCGTCGTCCATATCGACGGCACCCGCCATGATGGCGTTGACCATCGCCGCCAGGTTACAGGGTGCCTTCAGACCCTGGTCAATCAGGGTGGCTTCCGGGTGACCGCCAGCCGCCGCCGCCATTTTCCCCGCCGCCACGACTGCCTCGTCCCCAACCGCCGCCAGCATTACCGACAGATGATTACTGATTGCCATTTGAGCCTTGTCAACAACTTCCGGCGGCATGCCGGCAAAGCTGGTGCCGGTGATGAAGTTGGCTATTTCCCGAGTGCTCATAATTCTTTTTGCGCGCGGGCCGCGCCTAATTTGGAAAGCAGCCGCGTCAATTGGCTGACGTGAGGCAGGTCTGCCAGATTGTTGAGACATTCATTGAGTTCCCGGTAGCGGTCAATTGCCATCACCCGGGTCACCAGATCAAAAAACTTGAGTTCCAATTCGGCGGTAGTCATGGGATTTTCCGGCGCCCCTCTGGGATACGGCACGAAGGTCTCAAGCTCCTTACCATCCCGGGTTTCGATGCTGACGCGCGCCGCGCACGTGCCGGGCCGGAGTGACTCCGCTTCCCGGTCAACCGTAATTTCCACTTTGTCCGCGTATCGCAGTATTTCCTGGTCCGCCAGCCTGGACTCGGAGACCTGTGCCGGTCCCACCACGCCATCAGCGATGGCGGCGCCCACCACGAAGGGGATGCTGAACTGTGCCTCGGTGGTGTCGGCGGGCCGGTAACTATGCCACGTCTGCGCGGGAGTTGTCACGGCAACCTTTATTTTATCGATATTATGCGGCCGCAAATGGTATGCGCCAATTAATTCCAATACGCCGTCAATCGGCGCGTGACTCAGGCGGCAACTGCTGTACGGCTTGAAATAGGTGTTCATGATTTCCCAGTCCCGGCCAATCTCCGCCAGCGGCTCCGCGGCCGCGTCCGCGAGGTCAAAAACAGTGTCCAGCCCGGTGAATCCGGATTGGGCCAATAATGCGGCGGTGACGCCGGCCATGGCACCCCATCCTGCGGCCCCCTTGGTCATCGTCATGTGGCAGTAGTCCACCCGGATAGCAGGCCAGGCGCAGTGTGTTTCCGCGATGCCCAGTGCGTGTGCCGTCTCGGTGGTACTCAAATGAAGTAATTTGGCGGCGGCGGCGGCGACCCCATACGTGGCGGCCATACCGGTGGTGGTATCGACACCGAGCAAGGCGTTGGTCCAGCCCAGGCGCAGGGCAACCTCATAGCCGATGACCACGGCTTCGATGAATTCCTGACCGCTGGCAGCCTGGCGTTCCGCCACCGCCAGCGCGCCCGGTATCACGCCGCCGCCGGGATGCGCCAAATGTCCGCACCGGCGGTAGGCGCCGTCATCCATGTCCAGGGCAGTCGTCATGGTGGCATTGACCATGGCTGCCAGGCCGGCGGAGGTTAAACCGCCCGTTGCCACCATGGTAGCCTCGGTACGACCACCCATCGCCAGCGCCATGTCAGCGGCCGCCAGCACCGCCGCGTCCCGGTGCGCGGCCAGCATCACGCCGAGGTGGTCTTTGATCGTGATCCTGGCTCGCGCCACGACTTTTTGGGGCAGGTCGGGAAAGTTTGTCGTACTGACGAACTCGACCACCTTCTGGGTACTCAATGGTCCGATTCTCCGTTTGCCGGCTGGCTCCACCCAAGGATACCATTTCCCGTGCCGGAGTTAAAATACCGGCCATAATTTCGTAATACGTGGTATCCTTTCAGGGATTGGCCCGGAAGCCCGGGAATTGACCGGGCGGTGGAGTCAACTCAAAGACACCTGCGGGGGGGGGGATATGTACCAGGTTATCATTCGGGGCGGCACCGTGATTGATCCGTATCAAGGTATTTCCGGGATCATGGATCTGGCGATTCAGGACGGTCTCATCGCCGCGCTGGAACCCGATATCAAAGGCGCCGGTGGGGAGCAGGTAATCGACGCCAAAGGCACTATCGTGACGCCTGGTCTGATTGACATGCACACGCATGTCGCTGATGCCATCATCTCCCTGGGAACGTCTCCGGACCGGGCCGGAGTTACCCGTGGCGTGACCACGCTCTGCGATGCCGGCAGCGCCGGGCACGCCAATTTCCGTGGTTTTCAGAAATACGTCGTTGAATCTGCCCAAACAAAGGTATTCTGCTACCTGCATATTGCCCATACCGGCCTGTCCGTGATGCCCGAAATTCGCGGCTGGGCAGACGTTGACGCGGAGGCCACGGTAGCTACCGCCCGTGCCAATCCAGACGTCATCAAAGGCATCAAATTCCGCGCCGTGATGCCGGTGGCGGCGGACCCCGGGATCGAGATGGCCGCGCGGGCCAAGAAAATCGCGGTCGCCGCGGGGCTACCCCTGATGGTTCATTTCGGGGACCTCACCGGTGCTGCCCCAGACATCGTTGAGCCTTTTACCCGTGAAATGGTCAACCTGATGGACAAAGGCGACATCATATCACACGTCTACACCGGTGCCTCCGGCGGGCTGGTTAGAACTGACGGCAGCTGCATCCCGGAGTTGCCCCGGGCGATTGACCGCGGTGTTTTGCTGGACACCGCTCACGGACGGCCCAACCTGAGTTTCCAGGTCGCCCGGGCTGCCATCGAGCAGGGCATCATGCCTGACATTATCAGCACCGATCTGGCCGCTACAAACATTGACGGGCCGATTTACAGTCTGACGCTCACCATGTCCAAGTTTCTGGCGCTGGGCTTATCCCTAGAGCAAATCATCACCATGACTACCATCAATCCGGCCAAGGCGCTGGCTGAAGAAGCCCGGCGGGGGGCATTATGCGTTGGCCGGGCGGCGGACGTTTCGATACTTAAACTAAATCACGGCGACTATACTTTCAATGATGGGCATAGCGGTAACAGCCTGCCGGGCGGCACACTGATATTACCCCATCTGACACTGAAAGACGGCGGGTGCGTGCCGCCCCGGCCCGGAGCCGAAAACGAAATTGCCTGAAGTATGTCCCCGGCGGCTGCCGCGAAACCGGGGGCCGTTCTCTACATGCGTTTCAGACGCGGATCCCAGATATCCCGCAGGGCGTCACCGAACATGTTGGCGGCAAACACGATCAGGCTGATGGCGACGCCGGGGAAGATGGCCAACCAGGGCGCCTGGTAGAGAAATGAACTGGCGTCAGAGAGCGAGCGTCCCCACGATGGCGCCGGTGGCGGTACCCCCAGCCCCAGAAAGCTCAGACTGGCTTCAATTAAAATAGCGGAGCCCAGCATCGAGGTGGCCAGGATCAGGAATGCCGGCATGCAGTTCGGCAGGATGTGATTGAATA
>CAZPSW010000047.1:0-9187 GCA_964589255.1 uncultured Dehalococcoidales bacterium | reverse complement strand
TCCAGTCGCTGACCGCGCCCGGCATCTCCGGTTGCGGGG
This sequence comes from uncultured Dehalococcoidales bacterium, assembly GCA_964589255.1. GTDB lineage: Bacteria > Chloroflexota > Dehalococcoidia > Dehalococcoidales > SURF-40 > CAZPSW01. The sequence continues at coordinate 9,148 of CAZPSW010000047.1, read as the reverse complement.
GCGTGGAGCCGGAGCCGCAGGGCATCAGGATGTGCGGCGAGGCGGCCCATTTCTTCAGTTCGTTGAAGGTCTTGTCCCAGTCCTCGATGTACAGCCCGGCGCGGTAGCCGAAGGGCATCCAGTGGGTCAGTATGGTGGAGCCGTCAAGGCCCTTCCAGATGAATTCGCTTTGCTGGATGTCATGGCGCGCCCCGCGGCGGAAGGCCAGCCAGCGGTAGCCGCTCTTGGCGTAGATTTGCGGCATCTGGGCATTCATGCCGAAGTTGTCGGCGGCCCAGGCCACCGGCACCTCGACGCCGAAATTCTCCATGATATAGCGTTTGCCGCGCATGATGTGGCGCACCAGCACCTCGCCCTTAGGCAGCATCTGGTCACTCATCATGTACCAGCCGTCGATGATGCCGAAGGTGCCCTCTTTGACCAGCGTGCGCAGCTTTTCCCAGAGTTCCGGGTTGCGTTTCTCCAGCTTCTCCAGCAGGTAAGCCTGCTCCACGCTGAATTTGAAGCCGCCCTTCTCGATCAGATCCACGGCATTCTGTACGATGATCTCGTTGATCTTGAAGTATTCCTCTTCGGTGAAGATCCAGACCACGTCGTAGTGGCTCTGCGGTACGGCGTAAATGGTATGCATCCCCGGTTCTCTCCTATCCGCCGCGGTAGCGGTTGGTGATCGGCAGGCGGCGGTCCCGGCCGAAGGCGCGGGCCGTGATCCTGACGCCTGGCGGGGCCTGGCGGCGCTTGTATTCAGATATGTCCACCAGGCGGGCGGCCCGGTTGACCACCTCCGCGCTGACCCCGCTCCTGATGATGTCATCAACGCTCTGGTCCAGTTCCACGTATCTTTCCAGCACCGGGTCCAGCACCCCGTAAGGCGGCAGGCTGTCGCTGTCCCGCTGCTCCGGGCGCAGTTCCGCGGTGGGTGGTTTCTGGAGCACGCTTTCGGGGATCACCGGGGAGATTTGATTGCGGTAACGGCAGAGGTCATAGACCATCGTCTTGGGTACGTCCTTGATCACCGCGAAGCCACCCGCCATGTCCCCATAGAGGGTGCAGTAGCCGGTGGCCATCTCGCTTTTATTGCCGGTGGTGAGCACCAGGGAGCCGAACTTATTGGAGAGCGCCATCAGTAAATTGCCCCGGATGCGCGCCTGAAGATTTTCCTCGGTGACATCAGGCGGGGCGCCGGTGAACGTCTCCGCCAGCGCCTCGAGGTAGGTCTTGAAGATGGGCTCGATGGGCAGCGTCAGCAGCTTCAGCCCCAGGTTGTCTGCCAGCTTCTCGGCATCACTCAGGCTTTCCACTGACGAATAGCGGCTGGGCATGGCCACCCCGGTCACCGCGTCGGGCCCCAGGGCGTCCGCCGCCAGCGTCGCCACCAGGCTGGAATCAATGCCGCCGGAGAGCCCGATCAACACCCCGCTGAAGCTGTTTTTGGTAACATAATCGCTGGTGCCCAGTGTCAGCGCCTGATAGACCTCGCCGGGGGGGCTGGGGGGTGTCACGCGGCGCGCCGTCAGTTTTGGTTTTTGTGCGGTGGTATTGCCACGCGTGGCCGGGGAAACAATGATGCGTTCCGGGCGGCAGTGGCGCACCGCTGCCATTAGCGGCAGGCCCGGGGTGCCGGGGTTTTTGGCCCGCATACCGGTGCCCACGTCGGCCAGTACCAGGTCCGCGGCGAAGGAGGCGCCGCGCGCCGCTACCGCGCCGCCTGCGTCGAGCACCAGGCTGCCGCCGTCGAAGACCAGTTCGTCCTGTCCGCCGACGAGGTTGGTAAAGACCACCGGCCGCCCGCATTCGCGGGCACGTTCCCCGAACATTTCCTCTCGCTCCCGCTGCTTGCCGGAGTGGTAGGGGGAAGCGCTGATGTTGATGATAATATCGGCGCCGTGTTCCGCCATCTGCCGCGCCGGGCCACCGGGCAGCCACATGTCCTCGCAGACGGTGAGCCCGAGCCCGGCACCGCGCACCGTGAAGACGGGGCAGCGCTGACCCTTCAGGAAGTAGCGCAATTCGTCAAAGACGCCGTAGTTCGGTAGCAGTATCTTGCGGTACTCGCCGACGAATTTGCCGTCGTGGAGCATGGCCGCCGCGTTGTAGATGCCCGCGTCGTCCGCGGCGACGTAGCCGACCACCGCCGTCAGGCCATGAGTTTTTGGCAGCACCGCTTCCAGGCTGCGCCGGTTCTCCTGCACGAAGCGTGGTTTCAAGACCAGGTCTTCGGGAGGGTAACCGCAGACGGTCAGTTCCGGGAAGGTGACCAGGTCGGCACCCTGTTTCCGGGCCGCGTCCAGGGCGTCCCCGATGAGTGCCCGGTTACCCTCAAAATCTCCGACCGTGGTATTTATCTGGGCCAGCGCGATACGCAGTCCCGGCATCGAATCCTCCAGGGGGTCACGCCCGGTGGCTAAGGGTATGATAACTCAAACCGGGGCTCAGCGCCAGCCAGGGCGGGCTACCGCCGGTTCAGGCGGCGGCGCGGCGGTGCAGCCCCTCCGCGAGGCCGCCGAGCAGTATCAGCGCCTGTTCTGCGGCGGCTTCATCCGGCAGGTTGGCCAGCCCGCAGCACGGCGTCAGCAGCGAATGGTGCAGCAGGTCCGCGTAATTCACGCCGTGGCGCGTGAAGGGGGCCATCGCCGCGTCAAGGCGGTCCTGCAGGCTGGCGACGGTCTCCCCGGCCAGTTCTTCGGCGGTATTGGGCACGATGCCCCAGGCGACCGCGCCACTACGCCTGAAGAAGTTCCGCACCGCGTCCGGGTAGAGCGCCAGGGTGTAGCCGTAAGTGAAGGTGTCAAAGCTCAGGATGTCGGCGCTGGTTTGCAGGATCACGGACCAGTCCGTATTGCCGCAGCAGTGACAGCCCTTGAGCCCGCGGATGCCGCCGAAGACCTCTTCCAGCATGGCCACCACCTGCTCCCGGGAGAGCATCAGCCCCACCGAACCGAAGGAACTCATCGAGGGCTCGTCGAGAAAGGTGATGGTGTTCTGATTGAGTTTGCCCAGCGCCCTTTCTTGCCAGGCTGCCTGGAGGCGCAGGAAGCGGGGCGCGGCGTCCCCGACGAGATCGTCGTAGAGGATCGCCTTGCGTTCCTGGTCGGTAATGCTCAGCCCAAAGCTGACGGGCCCGGTCAGCTGCCCCTTGACGGCGCGCGCCGCGGACAGATCGGCACCGAGGAAGGCATGCAGCCCGGCGGCGTGTTCCGGGCTGATGGTGTAGTGGCCCGCGTCCTCATCAAGATACGCCTGGTAGAGTGCCGCCAGTGCCTCGCCGTGGTCCAGGCCGGTATCGACACGCACCGTACCGTCACTGACCACCGCGCCGGGGAAGCCCTCGCTGTACTGCACGTCCATCTGCTCCAGCGGGGAGCGGCGCGGCAGTTGCGGCCAGGCCGGTATCTGCGGGCAGTAGTGCCGTATCAGCGCCAGCGCCGCGTCCGCGTCGGTGTGCGGCATGGAGCCGATCACCGTCGGCAGGCAGTTGAATTCTGTATTAGACATAATGATATTCTAGTCGAGGTATTTACCCATTATCAAGCCCAGCTTCTTCCGTGCGGCGGCGCTGATCTTGTTCGGGGCGGTGATGATGGCGCCGGCCAGGGCGTCCGGGCAGGCGCAGTCCCGCGCCGCGCCGATCCTGGCCACCGCCAGGCGGATCAGGTTCGCCGTCAATTGGGCGTTGCCGCGCATCACGTCGAGGATCATGTCGGTGGTCACCGGGGCCTCGTCGTCGTGCCAGGCGTCGTAGTCGGTGACACAGGCCACCACCGCGTAGCAGAGTTCCGCTTCGCGCGCCAGTTTCGCTTCCGGCAGCGCCGTCATGCCGATCACGTCAGCCCCCCAGGACCGGTGCAGGCGGGACTCGGCGCGGGTGGAGAAGGCGGGGCCCTCCATGCAGACGTAGTTGCCTTCGGGGTGGACGGTGGCGCCAGCCTCGCGCGCCGCCGCCAGCAGCACCGCGCGCAGGTCACCGCAGAACGGGTCGGCGAAGGGGACGTGGGCCACCACGCCGTCCCCGAAGAAGGTATTTTGCCGTAGCGTCGTCTTATCGATCAACTGGTCCGGTATCAGCAGGTGGCCCGGCGCCAGTTCCTCTTTGAAGCTGCCGCAGGTGCAGACCGCGATGACGCGTTTTACACCTAGTGATTTCAGGGCCCAGATGTTGGCGCGGGCGGGGATATCGGAGGGGCTCAGGGGGTGGCCCTTGCCGTGGCGCGGCAGGAAGGCCAGTGGGACGCCGTCCAACTTGCCGGTGACGATGGCGTCACTGGGGGCGCCGTATGGCGTCTCCACCGTGACTTCCCCGGCGTCCGCGAGTTCTTCCAGGCCGTATAGAGTGGAACCCCCGATGATTCCGATTTCAGCTTGCGGCATTAGTTGCTCCTTAATATTGTCACTGGCGTCCGGACGAAAGCCCCTCTTCAAACGGCGGCCGGATGACGCCGCGCTCGGTGATGATGGCCGCGATGTAGCGCGCCGGAGTGACGTCAAAGGCCGGGTTGATGGCGGGAAATCCCGGCGGCGCCGAGGCCACCCCCCGGAACTGCGTCACCTCGCTGGCGTCACGTTGCTCGATCGGTATCTCCGCGCCGCTGGCGATGTCCAGGTCAACGGTGGTCAGCGGTGCCGCCACGTAGAAAGGGATGCCGTGGGCGTGGGCCAGCACCGCCAGCCCGTAGGTGCCCACCTTGTTGGCGCTGTCACCGTTACGTGCGATGCGGTCCGCCCCGGTAATTACGAGGTCAACTTCGCCCTGGGCCATCACGGTGGCCGCCATGCCGTCGGTGATAAGGCGGCCCGGTACGCCTTCGCGTGCCAGTTCCCAGGCGGTCAGCCGCGCTCCCTGCAGTAGCGGGCGCGTCTCGCAGGCGATGACGCTGAGGCGTTTGCCGAGAGCCACCGCCCGTACGATGACACCGAGCGCGGTGCCGTAACCCGCCGCGGTGGCCAAAACGCCGCTGTTGCAGATGGTGAGCACGCTGCCCGCGTCCGGCAGCAGTGCGGCGCCGTGGTTCGCCAAGGCGCTCATGGCCACCGTTTCGTCTTCTTGAATGGCCACCGCCGCCCGCGTCAACGCTCCGGTGATGGCGGATATTTCCGGGGTGGTCAGGGCCACCTGCCGCAATTTCGCGGTGGCGGCCACCAGGTTGACCGCGGTAGGGCGGCTGGCATTGACCGCCGCGATGACCTCGTCGAGGGCCCTCAGGTAGCCGTCCTGCGTCGTTTCACGAATCTGCTGCGCGCCCAGCGCCAGCGCATAACCCGCCGCGATGCCGATGGCCGGCGCGCCGCGCACCTTGAGTTCCCGGATGGCCTCGATCATGACGCGGTAGTCATTGATTTCGAGGTATTCCTCGGCGTCCGGCAGCCGCGTCTGGTCCAGGATGGTGGCCCGGTCCCCGTGCCATTTCACCACCTCGATCGCCATATTACTCCTCGGCGTTTAGTTGGCGGCGCCCTAGCAGCAGTACTGCCACCAGGGCCGCGCCCATGACACATGATAACGCAAACAGCCCACCGCGGATACCGGCGGTCTGTCCCAGCAGTCCCGCCAGCGGCGCGCCGATGGCCACACCGGAGGTAAAAAGGGCGTGGAAGACGCCGGTGGCCAGGCCACGTTCATGGTCCCGGCTGTGTTCCCCCACCAGCGCCGAGGCGGAGGGGAAAAGCAGCCCGTACGCCAGCCCGTAAGCCGCCATCGCCAGCAGCAGCAGCGCGGTCACCCCGAATAACGGCAGTAGCGCCAGCGCCACCGCGCCCAGCAGTAGCCCCAGCGCCAGCGGCCCCAGGCGCCCGCGCCGGTCCCCCCAAAGGCCCGCCGGTATCTGCACCAGGAAAAAGACCAGCGCGAAGGTGGCCAGTAAAACGCCGGTGAGATAGGGCGCCAGACCAATGCTTTTAAGGTAGCTGGGCAGCAGTGTCACCAGGCCGCCAAAGGAGAAATACTGCGCGAAGACGGCGGTGTAGGCGGTCACCAGCCTGCGTCGCCGGAGCAGCGCCCGCAGCACACCGATGCCCCCGCGGGATGCGTCACGGGCTGGTACCGCCACCGGGGGCACCGCGGGCAGGAAGTGGGTCAATACCGCGCCCAAGAGCAGCAGCCCACCGCCGAGGTAGAAAAGACCGTGGAAATTGAGGCGGGCCAGGAAGGTGGCGCTGACGCCGTAACCCACCAGCGTGGCGGCGGCGATGGCCATGCCGTAGAGCCCCATCACGCGCCCCCGCCGCTGCGGCGTGGCCCAGGCGGCGCTGGCGGACATGGTGGCCGGGCCAATCAGCGCCCCGGTGACGCCGTGGGACACCCGCACCAGCGCCAGGTGTAAAGGCAACACGCAGAAGGCGTAGGCGAACATACTGACGGCGCTGCCCGCCAGGCCGATGAGCAGCGGCAGGCGGTAACCAACGCGGTCAATCCAGCGCCCGAAGATGAGATTGGCCGGGGTGTTACTGATGGAATAGAGCCCCACGATGACGCCGGTCAGCACCAGCCCCGCGCCGAGTTCCCCAGCGAAGAGGGCCACTACCGGTATCAGCAGGTGGGTGTCGAGGAAACCGATGAAGGTTACGGTGGTCACCAGCGGCAGTCTATGGCGGGAAGGCGTCATCATCACAAAGCGTCAGCATACAACACCGTTCCGCCTTGTTTCAAATCGCCGCGCCTTGATATAATAGCGGCATCTCAGCGAGTTAAGGTGACAGTAGTGAAACAAGCCTCAGCCCTGGTCTACCGGCGTACCGTGGTGAAGATTGGCACCAGCCTTATCACCGGCGGTAGGCGCGACCTCGACACGGCGTTGGCGGGGCGGTTGGCGGCGCAGATTGCGGCGGTGCACCGCGACGGCGGCGAGGTGATACTGGTCTCTTCCGGGGCGGTGGCCATCGGCATGCAGCGGTTGGGACTCTGGCGTAAAAAGCGTGGCAGCGCCTTCAAGCAGGTCATGGCGGCCGTCGGTCAGACCGGTCTGATGCAGCTCTACGAAGGTCTTTTCCGCGCCCACCACATCACGGTGGCGCAGGCGCTCCTGACGAAGGCGGACCTGGCGGACCGGGGCGGTTACCTGAACGCGCGCAACACGTTGCTGGCGCTGCTCGGCCTGGGGGTGGTGGCGGTCGTTAATGAGAATGACGTGGTCGCCGTGGACGAGATCGAAGACTCCCATTTCGGGGACAATGACAGCCTTTCGGCGCTGGTGGCCAATTTGGTCGATGCGGACCTTTTGGTGCTGCTGTCGGACGTCGAGGGCCTCTGCACCGCGGACCCGCACCGGGACGGTAGCGCCAAACTGGTGCCGCAGGTGGCGCGGATCGACGATGGCATTGCCTGCCTGGCCTCCGGGACGCGCAGCCTCACCGGTACCGGCGGCATGGTGACCAAGATCGCCGCGGCGCGGCTGGCCACCGCCAGTGGCGTGCGCGTGGTGATCGCCAGTGGCCGGCGGCCGGGCGTGGTCCAGGACCTGGTGCGGGGGAAGGCTCTAGGCACCCACTTCCTGCCGCAGGCCGCCGCCCGGGACAGCCGGCAGCGCTGGATGCTCTCCGGACTGGCGACTCGTGGTAAGATGGTGGTTGACGCCGGGGCCGCGACGGCGCTGCGGCGCCAGCAGCGCAGTCTGCTGCCCGCTGGTGTCAGCGAGGCCAGCGGCAACTTCGAGCGCGGTGACATCGTTAACCTTTATGACGCTGCGGGCGGTTATCTCGGCTGCGGGTTGACGAACTACGGCGCGCTTGACGCGGTCCGCATACTGGGGGCGCAGTCAGTGCAGATCGACGCCATCCTGGGGCATAATTACGGTGCGGAGCTGGTGCACCGCAACAACCTGGTGATATTTGGCAGCTCAGAAACTGAGGAGGCGACATGATACTCAAGGGCACCGGCAACCTGTACCGGGGGGTGGACGAGGCGCCGTTCGCGGCGGTGAAGTACCAAATCTTGGTGGATGTTTCCTCGAACACCGGCAACCAGACCTGGAACGGGGAGTGCATCCTGACGCGGAAGGATGTCATCCGTGACGGTGAGCTGCTGGTGGTGGAGCTTGAATCCGGCCATCGTGGCCGTTGCAGCCTGCGCAAGAAGGTGAACAAGGCGGTGATGGGGCTGCCGGTGCGTTATTTTTACCACATCACCGGGATGGGGAATCTGGAGCCGGGCCAGGCGCCGCCAGGTGACGGCGGTCAGGCGTCAGCGGATGACGGCGGGCCGGCGGAGTCTTAGCGCGCCGCGCCATCAGCCGGGAGAACCGATGACTGCATCGAGCGATATATTACTGGCCCAGGGTAAAGCCGCCAAAGTGGTCGCCCACCGCCTCGCGTTCACCCCCAGTGCGGTCAAGAATCAGGCCCTGGAGAACATCGCCCGGGACTTGATCTCACAGCAGGACGCCATCAGCTGCGCCAACCGCCTGGACTACCAGGCCGGGGAGGCCCAGGGCATGAGCGCGGCGCTGCTTGACCGGCTGATGCTATCCGCGGCACGCGTGCGGGATATGGCTGACGGCGTGCGCGCGGTGGCGGCGCTGCGGGACCCCATCGGCGAAGTGCTGGAAGACCGCACCCTGGAGAACGGCCTTCGCCTGCGGCGGCGGCGGGTGCCGCTGGGCGTGCTCGGCGCCATCTACGAAAGCCGTCCCAACGTCACGGTGGATATCGCCGCGCTCTGCCTCAAGAGCGGCAATGCGGTGATCCTGCGCGGCGGCAAAGAGGCGGTGCATTCCAATACCATCCTGGCCGGTCTGGTGACCAGTGCGGCGGTGCGTGCCGGCGTCCCGGAGGGCGCGGTGCAATTCGTGGCGGACACGGACCGCGCCCTGGTGGACGTCATGCTCGCCATGAGTGATCAGATTGACCTCATCATCCCGCGCGGTGGGGCGGGGCTGATCAGGTTCGTGGCGGAGAATGCGCGCATGCCGGTGGTCACCGGCGGCATCGGCGTCTGCCACACCTACGTCGACGCCGCCGCGGACCTGGACAAGGCGGTCGCCATCGCCTATAACGCCAAGGTGCAGCGGCCCACCGTCTGCAATGCGTTGGACACCGTGATCGTACATGCCGCGGTGGCGGCGCAGTATCTACCGAAAATCGCCGCCGCCTGGGCTGAAGCCGGGGTGGAGCTGCACGCAGACGAACGCGCCCTGGCGCTGCTAAAGGGAGTGGCGGG
>CAZPSW010000046.1:1010-9528 GCA_964589255.1 uncultured Dehalococcoidales bacterium | reverse complement strand
CGGCGGCGCCGGCGGCATCGGGCGGGCCAGCGCCATTCTGTTTGCCGGGGAGGGCGCTCGGCTGGTGATCGCCGATATCAACCCGGAGGGCGCCGCCGAGACCGCGGACCTGGTCAATGATTCTGGCGGCGAAGCCATCCCGGTACGCACGGACGTCACCGTACTGTCTGACCTAGAGAAGATGGTGGCCGCGACGCGGGAAAAATACGGACGGCTGGACATACTCTTCAACAACGCCGGTATCGCCGGCCCGGGGTTGCTCGAAGACACCTCCGAGGCTGCAAACTGGCCATCCCTGAGATGAAAAGAACCGGCGGCGGATGTATCCTTTTCACCAGTTCCGGCCTGGGTATGCGCGCCTTCCCGCAGGCGCTGGCCTACAGTCTGAGCAAGGCCGCTCTGATCCAGCTGACCCGTTCCCTGGCGGTGCAGCTGGGGTCGGACAACATCCGGGTGAATGCGCTCTGTCCGGGCCCGGTGGACACCACCGACCTGTTCCAGAACATGCCCCTGACGGGTACCGCGGAGGACATCGCGGCCAGGATCAACACCGAACGGCCGGTGCCGCGCTTCGGCACCACGGAGGAAATGGCACGGGCGGCCCTTTTCCTGATCTCTCCGGAATCCGCCTATATCACCGGCGTGGCCCTGCCCGTCGACGGCGGCGGCGTGGCCTGTTAAAACAGGTGCCGGAGCTAGCCCTCAAGCAGCCCTTTAATACGTTGCACCGCCGCCTGTTCCCAGACCACCGGGTCAGTGCGCGGCGGGTACTTCTCGTACCTCTCCGGCACCTTGATGGTGGCGTCGATGCGTATCTGTTCACCGAAGGTCTTCCATCCCAGGGCGTCCGGCGTGCCGCCGGGGTCGCCCCACATCGTCAGCCCTTTCTCGATGAAGACGGAGTCGGACACGGGCATGGTGCGTGTCGCTAGCGCCCAGCAAACGTCTTTGAAGTCGTAAGGATCAATGTCCGGCCCCACGCAGATTAGGTACTTGGTGCCCGGCCCCACCGAAATGCCGGGATTGCCGTGCAGCGCCAGCAGTACCTGTTTGCCGTAGTGCGCCATCGGTTTGTCGGCGCCGTCAACCTCAAGCTGTACCACTGCCAACATGCGGCCGCCGTCAAGTATGGCCACGTCCTTGACCAGGTAGTTCAAGCTGCGTAGGTGGTTGATCGCCTCCACCTCGCAGTTGACGAAGATGAGCCCGGTGTGGATGCCCTCGTGGCCGTGAAGCCCGCTTGAGGAATGCGTCGTGGCCGTCCATAACGGCTGGTTCCGGTGCGTGATGCATTTCACGCGGAAGATGGGGCAAACCTCGCCCCCGAACATGTAACCGGAGGCGATGTCCTCGGCGTACTCCGGCATACGCTCGTCTTCGGGGAGGATCTCACCCTCGATGACCCATTCCGCCTGGGCGGGCACCAGCATACCGGGTACCGTTTCCGCGGCCACGAGCTCGATCGGTTCGCCCCTGAGTCCGCCGACAGCGGCGTATTCGTCCCCGGTTTCCGGCCACCAGTAAGACCGTCGCAATGAGGCCACCATGTGGTAGTCCGTGGGCACGCCGGAAAAGAATGCCACCGGCATGGGACGGTTGTGCTGGCGGTAATTATTGGCGTAGAAACGCCCCGCCCGGCTGGCCTGGACGCCACTGTAGACCAGTGTCGCGAAGAGGTGGTTCCGCCGCTTTTCCTCGGGGTACGGGGCCAGGTCCGGGCTGTCGTTGTGCCAGTCATAGCCGCCGACGCGGCATTTGCCGATGTCGTGCGTCTGGGACTCAGGGTCGTAGACCACGATGGTGCCGTTGGTCACCGGCCAGCACATCTGGTTGAATTCAACCCAGTTCCAGGGCAGGTTGCGGCGCAGGTCGATCTCGCCCTCGGTGATGATGTTCTCCTTGCAGGGAGCCTCACTCCCGGCCACCACCGTTGGCGGCACCCTGACTGCCTTTAACTTGTCCAGCTTGCGGCAGAACTCTTCCTTGGTCTCAACACCGAGCCCGCGCAGAGTCCGTTCCCGGGTGGGCCAGGGGTTGAGCACCACCGGCACGTCCGGCCGGTTGTTGACCGGGTGTTCCAGGATGCCGATGGGCTTGTGCGGCAGCGAATGCAGGTAGCGGTTGGTGGCCCTGATCCAGCTCTCCGGCTGTTTACCGGGGATGCCGTTACCGATCTCGACGATATTATCGTAGTCCCCGCACTTGATCGGCTGCTTGATCCGGAGCACGTTGCCCAGCCGTTCTTCGTCGGCCAGCCAGTCCCTGATGCTGCGGTGTGGATACGGCATAACAAACTCCTTTTCATCTACCCGATAATAACCACCGGCGCCGCGGCTGCGTCCTCCGAGGTGTCAGTAAAGCAGGGCGGGCAACCAGGTCGTAAGTTGTGGAAATACCGCCAGTAACACAATCAGTACCAACATTGGAATCAGGAAGGGTAACGCACCGTAGGCAATGTTCAAAATGGAATACCTGGGCAACACTCCATGAATCGTAAAGAGATTCAGGCCGAAGGGCGGGGTAATCAACCCGATCTCAACCAGCACCACGAAGATGATACCCCACCAGAAGACATCGAATCCCAGATGCGTGATCACCGGCATCACAAAAGGTATCGTTAGTATCAGCATCGAGACGGCGTCAAAGAACATGCCCAAAATAATATACATGATGCAGATGAGGGCCAGGATACCGTATTTCCCGAACGGCAAGTTCGTCATAAATTCGGAAAAGGCCTCGGTCAGGCCGGCGGCATTCATGACGAAGGCCAGCATCTTGCCGGTGACCATGATAAAACCGATCATGGCGGCGACTTTTACGGCCTGGAGAAAGCTGGCCTTGATCGCCCGATAACTCAGCTTACGGTATCCGGCGGCGCAGATGATGGATAGCACGGCACCCATCGCCGAAGCCTCAGTAGGCGTCATCACACCGCCGAAAATAACGCCCAGCACCATCGCGATGATGGCTACCCATGGGGCCAGGTCCCGAAGTGCGATAAGCCGTTCCCGCCCAGAAACGCCGGTGACCCTGGGGGCCTTGTTGGGGCGAAAGGCGACGATCACCACCACCGTCACGAGGAATAGAAGAGTCAACATGATGCCGGGTATCAGGGCCGCCGCAAAGAGGCGGGCCACGGACTGGTTCATAAAGGCGCCGTAGATGATCAGGATCACGCTGGGCGGAATCAGCACGCTCAGGCCGCCGCCGGCGGCAATCGCCCCGATGGCCAGGCGCTGGTCATAGTTCCGCCGTTCCATCTCGGGCACCGTGATGACGCTGAAAGTGGCCGCCGCGGCGATCGAGGATCCGGACATGGCGCCGAAGACGCCGGAGGCCACCAGCACTGAACTCACCAGGCCACCGGGCATCCCCCCGACCCATTTGTCGGCGCCGCGGAAGAGGCTCTTGATGGCGCCCGTATTAGCCAGTAGTGACCCCATGAAAACGAAGAGCGGCATCGCCACCAGGGTGAAAGAATTCAGACCGATCCACGCCGACCAGGCAATCTCGATCTGGGGTTTGTCAATGAACAGCACGAAGGCGATGCTGGAGATCACCCCCATGGCCACCGCCACTTCCACTCCCAGCGCGAGGAAGAGGAGCAGACCGCCGAGAACGATCAGGGCAATAATCTCCGCACTCATGATTATTCCGTCACCTGGTCTTCCCGGATCTCCGCTTCGATGTCAATCCCAGCCCGGACGTCACGGACGCTGCGCGCCAGGGTGGCCACTAGGGACAGGGTGAGCAGGGTGAAACCCAGCGGTATCGCCGCCATCGGGATCCACCACGGCGTCATAATATAGGTGTTGGACGCCATGCCGCGCGTGTAGCCCTGGATTGCCAGCTGGTAGCCGACCACCGTGGCCACCACCGAATAAGCCAGGAAAAGGCTCAGAGTGAAGACCCTGACCCAACTGCGGAATTTCGGCGGCATCAGCTGCACCAGGAAGCTGATCCGGACGTGGCCCCGCGTGCTCATTGTGTAGGCCAGCCCCACGATGGACACAAAGACCAGCATGTAGGCGGATATCTCGTCGGCCAGGATGAGTGGGTGTCGCATGACGTAACGGGTGATTACCTCGACGATAATCAGCGCCATCATTATCAGCAACACCCACCCAGCGATGTAACCGCTAACGTAAGCCACTCTATCCAGCAGAGCACCTGTTCGTTTCAGCACATAACTTTTCCTAGCCGACTTGTTTCACTTACTTGATCAGTGAAAGTACCAGGTCACGGGACGGACCGGTGGCGTACTCCGCGGCGATCTTGAGCACCTGGGGCGCCAGGGGGCCCATTTTCTCGATCCACTGTTTGATGGGTTCTCCCATCAGGGCTGCCGCCTTGGCCACTTCGGCCGCATCGGGACGGACGATTTCCGTTTTCCCGCCGGCGGTGATGATGCCCGGATAGTCCCGAGACACCTGCTCGATGACCATCGCGACGTCGATTGTGTTGGCCCTGCCCGCCGCCATCAGCGCTTCCTGAAGGTCTCCCGGTAGTTTATCGTAGGCATCGGCGTTCATCACCAGCATGCCGGAGAATATGGTGCCGAAGTTCGGCCACTGGCTTACGTACTTCGAAACGTCCTCCAGGCCGCGCTGCTGCCCGTAGTTCAGGTTGGTCAGAGACACGTCTACGGTACCGCGACTGAGGGCTTCTTCCAGTTCCTGGGCGGAGATCGTCAGCGGGCTGGCGCCCACCGCTTTCACCGCCAGCGTCTGCGCCAGGCCGCCGGTGCGGGACTTGACGCCCTCGAAGTCACTCAGCTTCTCGATCTTGGTGTTGCCCCAGAAGCCGTAGGCCGATTCCGCCGCGGCGCCGCCGATGATGACGAAGCCGGCTTCCCTGGTGTAGGCATCAAGGATCTCCAGCATGCGCGGGTCCATCAGCGCGTCGCTCCACTCGTAGCCGGCATCGATGCCGCCCGCGAACAGACCGGGCAGGCCGCCGAAGTCAAGTAGGGGATACGAACCGTTGATCGGCGGTACCAGCTGGTTGGACATGTCGATGCGCCCGTCGCCCACCGCGAACACGGAATCCATGGTGCCGTAGAGGTTTTCCTTGATGTCCAGCTTGAGGCGTCCACCGCTGAACTTGGTGACGTAGGTCTCAAAGCGTCCGCCGGGTCGGTACGGGTACACCGAGTAGCTACGCATACCCGAAGCGGAGTTGAAGTTCAAGGTGATGGTGGCCGTCTCCTCGGAAGAAGGCGCCGGCGCTGGTGCCGGAGCTGGAGCTGGTGCCGGCGCTGGTGCCGGAGCTGGTGCCGGAGCTGGTGCCGGAGCTGGAGCTGGTGCCGGTTCCTTGGCGCCGCAACCTGCCACCAGTAAAGACACACTCAGCATCATCAGCAGAGCGGCTAGCATAAGGAACTTGATGGATTTTTTCATTTCACGTTACTCCTTTCCCCGATGTTGTTGCCTTGTCATTTGATGTTTGCCAGGACCACGTCGCGAGAAGGACCGGTGGCGTATTCCGCCGCGATCGCGAGCACTTGCGGGGCCAGCGGACCCATTTTCTCGATCCACTGTTTGATGGGATCTCCCATCAGGGCCGCCGCCTTGGCCACTTCGGCCGCATCAGGATAGACGATTTCCGTCTTTCCAGCCCCGGTGATGAAGGCCGGATAATCGCGCACCACCTGTTCAATTACCATGGCTACGTTGCGCGTATTGGAGCGCCCGGCGTCCCGCAGCGCTGTCTGGAGGTCTGCCGGCAGCGCGTCCCAGGCATCGGCGTTCATCACCAGCATGCCGGAGAATATGGTGCCGAAGTTCGGCCACTGGCTTACGTACTTCGAAACGTCCTCCAGGCCGCGCTGCTGCCCGTAGTTCAGGTTGGTCAGAGACACGTCTACGGTACCGCGACTGAGGGCTTCTTCCAGTTCCTGGGCGGAGATCGTCAGCGGGCTGGCGCCCACCGCTTTCACCGCCAGCGTCTGCGCCAGGCCGCCGGTGCGGGACTTGACGCCCTCGAAGTCACTCAGCTTCTCGATCTTGGTGTTGCCCCAGAAGCCGTAGGCCGATTCCGCCGCGGCGCCGCCGATGATGACGAAGCCGGCTTCCCTGGTGTAGGCATCAAGGATCTCCAGCATGCGCGGGTCCATCAGCGCGTCGCTCCACTCGTAGCCGGCCACGGGCCCATCACCGAAGAATCCGGGCAGACCGCCGAAGTCAAGCAGGGGATACGAGCCGTTGATCGGTGGTACCAGCTGATTAGACATGTCGATGCGCCCGTCACCCACCGCGAATACGGAATCCATGGTGCCGTAGAGGTTTTCCTTGATGTCCAGCTTGAGGCGTCCGCCGGAGTAGCGGTCGACGTAGGTCTCAAAGCGTCCGCCAGGCCGGTACGGGTACACCGAGTAGCTACGCATACCCGAAGCGGAGTTGAAGTTAAGACTTACGGTATAGGTTTCCCCGGCGGACTCGGCCTCTGGTCCCGGGGCCGCCGCCGGTGCCTGAGCGGCCTGAATCGTGAGCGGTGACGCCACGATTGCAATCAGGCCGACAAACAGGATGATTGTCAGGATTCTCTTTCTATTCATTGCCCCTCCATTCATAGCTTTAAAAGCCTCTATGTTTGGAACTTGTGTTTTCCGATAGACATACCTCCGACACGTTTTCATTCCGATTGTAGTATTACTTTGCCGGTGGCTTTAGCCAGCCGTCGCGACGTCGCTCGAAATCAAATACTCCCGGCCTCGTGCAGGGCGGATATTTCCGCCCAAGTATAGCCCAGTTCCAGTAGGATTTCCTCGGTGTGCTGACCGAGTTCCGGCGCCGCGGTGGTGGCACCGGTCGGCGTCTCGCTGAAACCGTGGGGCACCCCCGGGTATGTTACCGGCCCGTAGGTGGGGTGGTCATAATCAACGACGTACCGGTTGGCCACCACCTGGGGGTCTCGGAGGACCTCCGGGATCGACTGCACCGGGGCGTAAATGATGCCACTGCCGCTCTCCCGGAAGTGGTTCACCCATTCATCCCGCGTCTTCTCAGTCATTTTACGGTCCAGTATGCCGATCAGCTCGACGGCATTCTCGGCGCGCACTGAAAGATCTTGAAAACGCGGATCTGTTTCCAGTTCGGCGATGCCGGTAGCGGCGCAAAAGTCGTGCCAGTACCGGTCCGGTTGCGTCATCGAGAAGGTGATCCACTTGCCGTCGGCGCAAGCGTAGTGATTGTAGAGCGGATTGCCCATCCGGGACCGGGATCTCACCGGGTACTCTTCGCCGGCGACGCCGGAAGAAGCGATTTCTAGTGTCAGCACCTGCAGCAGACTCCCGAGTAGGGAGGTGTTCACTTTCTGGCCCTTGCCGGTACGGTCCCGGCTCACAAGGCAGGCCAGGATACCGATCAGGCCGGACATCGAGCCGGTGATGTCCCCAATGCCCCCGGGAAAGACGACCGGCGGCTCATCCGTCTGGCGGCAGAGGTGCAGTATGCCGCACCTGGCCATCGCCGCTAGGTCATACGCCTGACTTTCTCTCAATTCACCCTCGGGGCCCCAACCCGAAACATAGCTGTAAATGATCCGCGGATTGACGGCGGCTAGAGTCTCATAGTCAGCGCCCAGCTTCCGGGACACGGACTCACCGCGCCAGTTGTGCAGGAACACGTCCGCCCCGGCAACCAGGCGGTAGAGAACGTCCCGGCCTTCGGATTGGCGCAGGTTCAGGGTGATGCTGCGCTTACCGCGGTTGCAGGCTTCAAAGATATAATTACGCTCAACCTGGTGCGTCTGCGCGCCGATGCCGGACTGTATCGCGCCGCGGGTGCCGTCACCCGCCTGGTAGTCTTCCACCTTGATGATATCCGCCCCTAGGTCTGAGAGCATCACGCCGGCTATCGGACCCTGTATCCACTGCGTGCATTCGATGATACGAATTCCTTCTAGAGGCCCGGCCAATGACATCCCCTTATCACGTGTGATCCCAGGGCATCCGGATTTTTCGAATACTGTCTGTGTTTGTATCACGGACATACATGATCTGTCAATATTATAGGATCCTGAAATCTATCAATTTTTGAGGCGCACTGGGCGGCTTAAGCCGGGGGTCCCGGCCTGGGCATTGACACGGGCTGATCCCGGTATCTAAACTGGGAATACCGGAGGGGGTTACGGATTTGGCCTGGAAAATCGCGGCCAGTTTCATCAACGACGCCATACCTTTGCAAAAGGACTGGCTGGAACAGATCGGGGCCGGTCTCACGGTGAAGGCCTGCCGCTCAGAAGACGATATCATCGAGCTGGCGCGGGGTGCCGACGCCGTGATTACGCAGCGGGAAGGTTACACGCGAAGAGTGATCGAACGGCTGGGGAACTGTCGCATCATCGCAGTGGTGCGCACGGGATATGACAACGTCGACGTGGCCGCGGCCACGGAACACGGCATCTGTGTTGCCAACGGCGGCACTTATTGCTCCGAGGAAGTGGCGACTCATTGCCTGGCGCTGCTGCTCGCCTGCGCCCGGAAGATACTGCCCGTTTTCGAGGCCGCCAAAAAGGG
>CAZPSW010000046.1:0-1000 GCA_964589255.1 uncultured Dehalococcoidales bacterium | reverse complement strand
GTCCCCGGAGATGCGCCGCATCTGGCAGCCGATACACCGCCTGGACCAACAGGTGCTGGGCATCGTCGGGCTGGGCCACATCGGGCGCGCGGTGGTGCTCAAGGCCCGGGGGTTCGGCCTGAAGATTATCGCCTCTGACCCCGTCGTGAGCCAGCCCGTCGCGGCTGCCCTGGGCGTGGAAATGGTGGACTTTGGCCGCATCCTTGAGGAATCTGATTACATCTCCATCAGCGCTGGCCTGACCCCGGAAACCCACCGCCTGTTCGGCACCGCGGAATTCCGGAGGATGAAACCCTCGGCCTTTCTCATCAATACCGCCCGTGGTGACATCGTGGACCAGGAGGCGCTGGTAGCCGCGGTGGCAAGCGGTGAGATCGCCGGGGCCGGGCTGGACGCGGTGGTGCCGGAGCCGCTGCCCCCGGAGCATCCGCTACTGAATACGCCGGGCATCATCGTCACCGCCCACTCCGCGTTCTATTCGGAGACCGCGATCGCGGAACTTGGCCGGCGCGCCGTGCGGGAGGTGACCCGGGTTTTGGGTAATGAATGGCCGGAGGCGTTGGTGAACCCGGAAGTGAAGCCGATCTACACCCGCAAGTGGGGCGCCCTCGCCTAATCAGGCAATTGGCTCGCCCTGATCCTTTCCCGCAGTTCGTTGACTGACCGCAGTTCCCATGCCAGCGGTTCCGCCCGCGGGCTGAAGCTTTCGTAGCGTTCCGGCACCTTGATCAGCCCGTCGATCATGATCTGCTCACCGAAGGTCTTCCAGCCTAGCGGGCCCGGTATGGCGCCGGGGTCTCCCCAGCCCGCCAGGCCCTTCTCGATGGTGATCGTATCAGAGACCGGCATTGATCTGGTGCCCAGGGCCCACATCACGTCGTTCATGTCATAGGGGTTGATGTCCGGCCCCACCACGATCAGGTACTTGGTGACCGGGCCGATGGTCACCGCCGGGTTGCCGTGCAGCGCCATCAGTATCTGTTTTCCGTAGTGCGCCATC
>CAZPSW010000045.1:0-9545 GCA_964589255.1 uncultured Dehalococcoidales bacterium | reverse complement strand
AGTCGATCACCAACTGGTAGCAGTCACTCTGGTAATGTTCCCAGTCCCGCTCCCAGTTCTCGTCGCTGGTGTAGTACTTGAAGTAGCGTGACGGTTCAATGCCCAGTTTCTCTGCCAGCTTGCAATAGATCCAGACGTGGGATTTCACTTCTCCGGGAGGCCGGGCGGGCGCGGTGCAGCAATTGACCGCCTGAAAGCCGCCGTAACCACCGGTGCGCGTGACGTTGAGTTCCTCCCACATCCAGTCAACCGCGGGCAGGATGATATCGGCGTAGGTGGCGGTGACGGTCATGGTGGATTGCAGCTGCACGATGAATTCCATGCGCTTTAACGCCGGGACCTGGAAGTTGCCGGACTCCACCCCTGTCGCCAGGTGGTCCGTGCCGTGCTGCCCGAAACCGCCCCAGAAGAGCATCTTGGGCTGGAACTCCTTCAGGATTTCCGGGTCCGCTTTCCAGCCGATGCGGCGCATGTACTCTTTTTCGCTGAGTTCGCCGCTCCTGACCTGGTCCAGCTCAAGCACCGCCTGCGCCCAGTAGTGGCTGCGGTAGAGGGCCGGCACGTGGTAGGCCCCAGATTCGCCCCAGGACGCCTGAACGGGGACGGGGCGTTGGGAGCCGGGGTGGATTGCCGGGCCGGCGCCCGGTTGCCCCCAGTAGCCCAACATCGCCTGGAGGGTGGCGAAGGCCCGCACCGTATTTTCGCCGCGGCTCTTGCGCGCGGTGCCCCAGTGTGACCAGAGCCAGGCCGGTTTGACGCGGTCGATCATGTCCGAGAGGGCGCGGATCGTCTCCGCAGGGACGGCGCACTGTTTTTCCGCCCACTCCGGCGTCTTCGGCAGCCCGTCATCTTCCCCGAGCACGTAGCGGCGCCAGGTCTCAAACCCCAGCGCGTCAACGTACTTCTCGACGAAGGCCTTGTCCCAGCTGTCCCGCCGGAATAACTCGTAGGCCAGCGCCAGGTACATCGCGGTATCGGTACCCGGCTTGATCGGTATCCATTGGTCGGCCAGCACCGCGGCGCCGGCGGAATACTTCGGATCGAAGATGATGACGCGTTTGCCACGCTCACGGCAGAGTTTGAGGAACCAGGCAAACTGGTAGCCCGGCCCGCTGGAGCCCATCGCCGGGTCCATGCCCCAGATCACGATCAGTCTGGAGTTGGCCAGCATGTCCGACGGCGATCCCGAGGCGTAACCAGGGTAGTTCCAGCCCTGCTCCCCGGCCATCAGGTGGGCCACTGTGCGTGCCGCATCATAAGAACACCAGCCCCAACTGTCGCAGCCGGCACCCCAGAACGAAAACAGCCGCGCCGCGGTGGCGTTCGGCATGTAGGGCATGATGATGGAGTACTTACCGTAATCACGGCGCACGCGCTGCATGTTATTCGCGATGGTGGTCAGCGCCTCGTCCCAGGAGATACGCTCGTATTTGCCCTCGCCGCGCTCCGTGCCGGGGGTGCGCTTCAGGGGGTAGATGATACGGTCCTCGCGGTAAAGATAACGGTGGAATACCAGCCCCCGCGTGCAGGGGCGGCGCTGCAGGCTGGCGCGCACCAGGTCCGCCTCAGTCATCACTTCGTCTTCGCGGCCCACGCCGGGGTGGTAGCGGTCATCCGGTTCCACCGCGGTGATAACGCCGTCACGGACGTGCGCCTTGATGACGCAGTGTGAATTGGAACCGCAGTTGCAGAGACAACTGGTATAAACCGTCTCGTCTTTGCTGCCGTTTTGATTTGCTAAAGACATAATTTACCTTGAACCTGAGGTTACCGAGCGCACCTGGCACTCACAGTGACGGCAATCACAATCACCCGCGAGACGTCTGCCTCACGGCGTCCCCCACGGCCGGTTGCCAAAACGGCCCGTGACTGGATACAATTCGGAGACAGTTTACGGTGGCGGAGGCGAACGCGATGACGCATTTACGCAATGTCAGAAGCACCCTGAAATGGCTCGAAGAACGTGATCAGCTGATCACCGTGGACGCGGAAATTGACCCGCGTTTTGACCTCAGCGGCCTGGTCAAGGCGATGGATAACGGCCTGCCGCTGCTCTTCAGGAACGTGCTGGGCTACCCCGGCAAGTACGTTACCGCGGGCATCTTTTCACGGCTGGACCGGCTGGCGGCGATGTTCGGCGCCCCGGACACCGGCGCGGGGCTGAAGCAGCGCGGCATTGACGCCGCGAACAACCCCTTTGCCGCCACCGTGGTGAGTGAGGCCCCCTGCCAGGAAATAGTCATCACGGAGGATATCAACGTCTCCCGGGACCTGCCCATCACGCAGCATACCGCCGATGACCCCGGCCCCATCCTCAGCGGCGGCATCGTGCTGCTCGGGGGGCCGGGCGAGAGTACCGACATCGCCTACAAGCGCATCAACTTTCGTGGCCCGGACTGGGCCTCGATGTTCCACGTGCCGGGGACGCATTCGGCGCAGATCGCGGCAGAGTACGCGGCGCAGAAAAAGCGCCTGCCGCTGACGATCAACATCAGCCCGCCGCCGGCGGTGATGCTGGTGGCCGCCGGGGGCCTGATCCAGGACCTCTTGCCCCTGGAATCCGACGAGCTCGGTTTTGCCGGCGGTTTCCAGGGGGCGCCGGTGACGCTCTGCCAGGCGAAAACGGTCGACGCTTACGCCATCGCGGAATCGGAATGGGTCATCGAGGGCTATCTCGACACCGGGGTGATCATCCCCGAAAGCGAGGCCGCGGGCGAGGCGCCGCCGCTCTCACAGCCGTTCTTCCCGGAGTATCACGGTTACCTGGGCCGCGCCCAGAAGACCTATAAGTTCCAGGCCACCGCCATCACCCGCCGCGGGGACCATCCCGTCTATTTCGCGCCGCTGGCGCATTCCTTCGAGTCCCCCAACATGCAGGCGATGACCAACCGCGCTCTGCAATGGGCCTGGCTCAAGGAGCGCTGGCCGGGGCTGGTAAAGGACGTCAATTCGCTGCCCGGCATGAAGGGCCGTTTCGGACTGGTGGTGCAGATCGACAAGCACAGTGCCAGCGACGACGGCACCATGCGGGGGGTGATGGAGGACATGTTCCAGGGCCTGGGGGCGTTGCGTATCGTGGTGTTGGTGGACACCGACGTGGACATCTACCAGAGTGACGAGGTACTCTGGGCGCTCTCAACGCGGGTCAACGCGGCGGATGATATGCTGGAACTGGCGCCCACCACCGGGCCCTCCGGGCTGCGTAAAGAGAAGATCGGTCCCTTCGCGCCGGTGACGAGGTTGGGTTTTGACGCCACCGTGCCATTCCAGCACCGGCGGGAATATGACCGCGGCGCCTATCCCGCGGTGGACCCGTCCCGCTGGCTGCCCCAGGCGCAGATTCAAAGGGTCCGGGCGATGCAGACGGATTACGCCGCGCTGCTGGCGCGTATCCGGGCTTAACCCTTCCCCAAGAAGGCACCGCTCTGGCGGTCCCAGGTCTCAGGCGTCAACCCCTGCTCCTGCAACTTCCCCTTTTGAATCTTTTCGGTGCCCGTCTTCGGTAGTTGCGCGCGGAATTGCAGGTAACGCGGCAGCATATGTTTGGACAGCTTACCGCGGTAGAACTCGATGATCTCCGCAGGCTCGACGGTGACGCCGTCACGCAGGCGCAGGTCTGCCTTGGCCTCGTCCTCACCGAGATCACCGGAAACGGCGAAAACGGCGCATTCCAGCACTGCCGGGTGGCTGTTCAGGACGACCTCTATCTCCTGCGCCGAAACGTTCTCACCGCCGATGCGCATGGTGTCCTTGCCGCGCCCGGTGAAGTAAAACCAGCCCGCCTCGTCGAAATAACCCATGTCCCCGTTGTGCAGCCAGAGGTTGGTGGTGACCTTGAGGGTTTCGTCCGGCATGCGGTAATAGCCCTGCATCTGGGTGAAGGGAATTTTGGGGCGGCTGACGATGAAACCGATCTCCCCGGCGGGCAGGCGCCTATCTGATTCATCGACGATGGCCATCTCGAAGTCACCAGTGGCGCGGCCACTGGTGCGGCGGTTGGGCGGCCTCACATGCGGCGGGCAGGCGATGATCAGATTGGTCTCGGTGGAGCCGTAACTGTTGACGAAGCGCACCCCGAAGCGCTCTTCGAACGCTTCCCAGATGGTGGGGTCAATGCCCATGCCGAACATCACGCGCAGGGAATTGGTGTAGTCATCCGGTTTTTCCGGCTGTTTCATCAGCACCGCCGGAATCGTCATCACGGACCAGCAGACGGTGACGCCGTAACGGCGGATCTCGTCCCAGAACCGGGACGCGCTGAACTTGTCGGCGATCACGGCACAACCCCCGACGAGCATCGCCGGCACCACCGCCATGTACTGGGAGACGCCGTGATAGTAAGGGAACGGGGTGTAAAATACGTCGTCCCCGGTGAGCTCGGCCAGCTTGATGATGATGCCCGGGAAATGCCAGTTGTGGTGGTGCGGCAGCATCACGCCCTTGGAGACGCCGGTAGTGCCGGAGGTGTAGAAGATGGCCAACAGGTCCCGGTAGCTGACGTCCACCTCGGGTGGCTCCGGCGGCGCCGCCAGCAGGTCCTCGAAGGGAATGATCGGCTGCCTTATTTCAGTCTGGGCCGTCGCCACCGCCCCCGGTTCGCCTTTGAGCACCAGCCGGGGCAGACTTGTCACCGCGTCACCTAGAGCCGCAATACGGGCCAGGAATTCCGGCGTCGTGATTAGCACGTCCGGCTGCGCGTTCTTCAGGAAATGAGTCAGTAACGGCCCCTGAGCCTCGGTCGAGAGCGGCACCTCGACCATGCCCGCCCGGGCGACGCCCAACTGCACCCAAACGTACTCGGCGCAGTTGGGCAGGAGCACCGCCACCAGGTTGCCCTTGACGGCACCCAGGTCATGCAGCCCCCGCGCGATGCGGCTGGCCCGGTCATCGATCTCAGCGTAAGTGTAGCTCTCATCCCGAAAGCGGATGAAGGTACGGTCCGCGTAGCGCTTGGCGCAGTCCGAGAGCATGAAGCCAAGCGTTCTCTGTTCCCGGGCATAATCAAACATGGACCATCCCATAGTCAGGCGCGGTGGCCCGCCGGCTGATATTCCCGTCGCAGCAGACGCCCGTAGCCTTCCAGCGGCTCCTTGATACCGAGTCTTTCAAAGACCTGCCAAAGCACCGCGGCATGGGCGGTCACCACCGGCACCCCGAATTCGTGTTCCATCACTTCTATCACGGGCATGACGTTGAAAGCGGCGCAGGCCACGAAGAGGCCGTCGGCGGCCGAGTCCCAGTGACGGCGGCAGAACTCCAGAATCTGCGACGGCGGCACCTGGCCGAAGCCGAAACCGTCGGTGATACCCAACCCATGCACGCCGAGTACCTCGAAGCCGTTGTCGCTGAAGAGCTTTTGCTCCAGGATGTTGTGTCCGTCAGGGTAGGGGCCGGTAATGACGATCTTTTTGATGTCAAAACGCGCCAGCGCGTCCATGGTGGAGAGCAGCGCCGATACCACCGGAATGTCGTGGCGCGCCTCGATGTCCTCACAGAATTCCCTTTCCCCGTCCAGCCCGCGGGTGAGCCCGGCGGTGACGCAGAGGTAGGCGATGCACTGCACCTGGGCCTGCTTCAATTCCAGCACCGCCCGTTCCACCTGGTTCTCTGTCTCGGCGATGGCCGCCGGGCCGACACCGGTGACCGCCATGCGGGAGGTGTGGAAAGAGACGCCCGGTGGCGCCACACTGTAATACAACGGCTCGGTCACGGTCTGTGTGGCCGGCATAATCATGCCGACGCGTCCGCGCCAACCGAATCCCTCAGGCATTTGAATCACCCCGCTTACGATTACGTGTACCATCTCCATGCTAGTCATGGCGCAGGCGTAACACAGTGATTATGGTCACTGATTGGGCGTGGGCCTACGGCGCCATCTCGACGAGGTCATCTGCGACGATCAACTCGCAGCCCGTCTGCGCCTGGACCTCGGCCGCCGTCCAGCCGGGGGCGACCTCCTCCAGCCGCAGCCCAGGCGGGGTGACCCGTATCACCGCCAGGTCCGTAATCAGCAGGTCAACGCATTTGCGGCGCGTCACCAGGTAGCTGCAATGGGGCAGTATCTTGGGGCCGCCGTCCGGGTCATTGTGACGCATCGTCACGATCACCCTTTTCGCGCCGTAGGCCATGTCCATGGCGCCGCCGATGCGGCCTTCGTCCCGCAGCAGCGCTTCGTCCCCGGCGATCCAGTTGGCCAGGTCCCCGGCCTGGGATACCTGCAAGGCGCCGAGTACGGTGACGTCAACGTGATGCCCCCGCACCATGCCGAAGGCGCTACAGGTGTCCATGAAGCACATCCCCGGTAGCGGCGTCAAGAACTGGCCGGTGGCATTCACAAAATCAAAGTCCCAGAGGTCACGTTCGTCGGCGGTCAGCGCCCGCCCGAAACCGACCACGCCGCTCTCGCTGTGGAAGAAGATGGTGGTGTTCTCCGGGATAAAGGAACTGAGCAGGGAGGGAATGCCCAGCCCCACGTTGACCAGGTCACCGTCCTGGAGTTCCTTCACCGCGCGCATGGCGATCAGTTCCGTGGTCAGACGTTTTCCCGTCATCACGCGCCCACCTTGATGATGCGGTCAATGTAGATGCCGGGGGTGATGATGTGTTCCGGGTCAAGCTCACCCACCGGGACGATCTCATCAACTTCGGCGATGCAGAAATCAGCCGCGGTGGCGATGATCGGATTGCCACCCCGCGACGAGCCCTGGTAGACCAGGTTGCCCATCTCGTCCGCAGTGCGTGCCCGGATGAAGGCGTAGTCCGCCCGTAACGGCGTCTCCAGGAGGTATTCGGTGCCGTCGATGACGCGGCGCTCCTTGCCCTCGGAGACCACCGCATCGACGCCGATGGGGCTGAAATAACCGCCGATGCCGGCGCCGCCGGCCCTGATGCGTTCGTAGAGCGTGCCCATGGCGCAAAGCTCAATCTCAATGCCCTGGTCCCGGTAGGCGGCGAAACCGGCCAGGAATGAGACGATGGCCTTTTTCACCTGCCGGTTTTCCACCAGGATGCGGGCGCTGACGTAGGGTTTGAAGTCACGCGAGGAATGGGTGGTCCCGGTCTGGCCGAAGTTGCTGGTGATCAGTGTCAGGTTCCCGGTGCCCTGGTCCCTGAGGGCGGAGATCAGGTTCTGCGGCACACCGCCGGGGCCCACCAGGATGTACATCATGATCGAGGCTCCATCCGCGATATCGCTGACCGCGGCGGAGAAACTTTCACAGATCTTAGACCGCACCGGCTCCCCCTTCGCGCAGGCCATCCGCGCGTCATCCCGGGCCCAACGGCGATACCAATTATATCACGCTGCCTATGGTGGCTTATTCTTATCGGGCCCCGGCGTTATGGACAGTGACCGCCGTCACTGCCCGGCGGCCGGTTATTACCTATGCTCACAGCGCCGGGGACAGGGGACGCGCAGGCGAATTATCGATATGAAAGACACCGTATTGCGGGACCTACTGGGGATCAGATATCCCATCATACAGGCACCGATGGTGTGGATTGCCACCGCGGAGTTGGCGGGGGCGGTGTCAGAGGCCGGTGGGCTCGGCTGCATCGGCCCGAATGCCGGCGCCACCACCGTTTCACCGGATATCGAGGTGGTCAGCCACAGGCTCCTGGACCAGATCGCCCGCACGCGCGCGCTGATCAACAAACCCTTCGCGGTGAACGTCGCCATCGGGCACGGTCCGGCCCGCGTCTTTAGTGACCGCTACGCGGAGATTATTATCAGGGAGCGCGTACCGGTGGCCATCGTGTCCCAGGGCAGTCCGGATATCTACCTGTCGGACCTTCACCGCGCCGGCGTCAAGGTGCTGCACGTGGTGGCCAGCGCGGCCCACGCCCGGAAAGCCGAGGCCGCCGGGGTTGACGCCGTGATCACCAACAGCTATGAAGGTGGTGGTCACAGCGGCTGGGACGCGCTCTGTACCTTCACGCTGTTGCCGCAGGTGGCGGACGCGGTACAGATTCCGGTCATCGCCGGGGGCGGTATCGCGGACGCGCGCGGGCTGGTGGCGGCGCTAGCGCTGGGCGCGGCGGGGGTTTACATGGGCACCCGTTTCATGGCCACCGTGGAATGCCCCGCCGCGGACGCCGTGAAGGAGGTATTCGTGGCCGCCGGAGACACCGCCACCGCCTCCATCATACATGGCCTGCCGCACCCGTCCCCGGCTGACGGCGAGGCAATCAAAACGGGCGGGCCGGTGGACATTGACCGGCAGTACCGCGGCGGCCGCCGACGCGCCCTGAACAATGAATTTCACCGCGCGTGCCTGGATCTGATGGCCGGTGGTGCCTCACCCGACGAGCTCCAGGATTTCATCAATTCCACCGTACCCGGCACCGCGGGCAGTCACCGCGTGCTGGCGGGACTGATCGAAGGTGATATGGAAAGCGGCCTGGTGCCATGCGGCCAGGCCGTCGGTCTGATAAAATCGATACCAACCGTGGACGAACTGATCGCGGAGATGATGCGGGGGGCCGCGGAGATCATCCGTGACCTGCCGCGGGACTTCAAGGACTGAGATTATTGACACCAGGGAGAATATCACCATGAGCATCCTGATTAAAAACGGCCAGGTCGTCGACGCCAGCGGGAACCCCGCGTTTCACGGTGATGTCGAGGTCGTTGACGGAAAAATCAGTCGTATTGAGAGGAATCTTGGTGACGGCGCGGACCGCGTCATTGACGCCGCCGGCCTGGTGGTGGCGCCAGGTTTCATTGACCCGCACTGCCACAACGACGGGCCCATCATCTTCCACCCGGACATGGAGAATTACATCTTCCAGGGGGTCACCACCGGCGTGCTGGGCCTCTGCGGCACCTCCCCCTATCCGGACCGGGAGACCTACCTTGATTTCCTCTCCAAGGTCTACGGCGGGGACGTTTTCTGGTATTCCAAGGAATTCGCCAAATCAGATTACCAGTGGCGAGACCTGAACGAATACAACGCATTGATAATGAGCCGCCGACCGGCGGTCAACATGGCGCCACTGATCGGTCTCGGATGCATCCTCTGGAAGGCGGGCTACCGGGCCACCACCGAGCTTGAGGCGCGCCGCCTGACGCCTGAGGAGATAAAGACCACGGTGGCCTTGATCCGCCAGGGTTTTGACCAGGGCGCGGTGGCCCTTTCCACCAGCCGGGACTACTTCCCAGACCGCTACCTGCACCCCGGCGATTACGCGGAACCGCTGAAAGTGGTGGCCGAATACAACCGCGCTTTCTTCCCCCACACGAAGTACCTGGCCACCCCGGTGGGCCTGCATGAGATCTTCGGCATCGTGCGCGGCACCGGCGTCAGGATTCACATCTCCCACATCAACGTCTGCCCCAACTGGGGTTACGGCAGTGTGAACCACATCCAGGAATGCCTCGGCATCATCGACACCGCACGGGACGAAGGCATCGACGTTACCTACGACGTGATCCAGAACATGAGCTACTGCTATGGGCCGGGCAGCACCCTACGGCAGTTCCGCTACTTCTGCCGGGAGTGGGCGGACGGACGCCTCGAGGGGCTGGAACCGTTCTCCCTGTTCCG
>CAZPSW010000044.1:261-9616 GCA_964589255.1 uncultured Dehalococcoidales bacterium | reverse complement strand
AATATCCCCTTCCCCTGATTTTAGGGGAAGGGGTCAGGGGATAGGGTCACCCCAAAAAGATCACACTTATGCCAACAATAGGCACCAAGCCAACCTTGAAAGGGAATGAACCGGGACGGCTGGCTAACGCGGTGGGCGCCCCGCCAGCGTGTTGGCCACTACGTCCCGCAACTCACGCGTGTTCACCGGCTTGGAGAGATAGTAATCACAACCGGCCTCACGGGTCTTTTCCTCATCGCCCTTCATGGCGTAGGCGGTTAGTGTAATGATCGGCGTCTTCTTGAAATCAGGATCACGGCGCAGGCGGCGCGTCGCCTCCAGGCCGTTCACCTTCGGCAGTTGAATGTCCATCAGAATCAGGTCCGGCTTTTCTTCCAGCGCCACGCGCACCGCTTCTCCGCCGTCAGTGGCCTCGCAATAATCATAGCCGCCGGGGCGTAACGCCATCATCGCCACCTTGAGGTTTGCGGGTTGTCCTCGACGATCATTACCTTCTGTGCCATAACTCCCTGCAGTTCGCGGTCTCTTTACGAGGTCATACTACCCAACGCGCCGGGGCCGTGTCAAGGCACGCCTGGTGCGGTGGCCGAATTTGACAAGGCGGGGGCGCCCCACGGTATGATTAAGCCAACCAATCTTTTGGAGGCGCGCCATGGCACATCCGCAGATATTGAACCTAACCCCGGCGGACACGCAACTGGAGGCGTACCAGCAGCCGATACTTCAGGCCCTGGCCGATGCCGGTGGCCGGGACTTCCTGCTGGGCGTTTACGCGCGTGTCACCGAGATCATGCGGGACACCCTGAAGTCCAGTGACCGGGAGCTCGATTTTGGTAAGACCAAGTACCTCCGGGCGATACTGATCCAGGGCAACGAGATGATTGCCGCCGGGCTGATTACCCAGCCGCTCCCCTCTGAATGGCAGATCAGTGACGCAGGCCGCCGCCTGCTCGGCGGTTGAGCCGGCACCGCCGCGTCTTGTAGGGAGCCGCCGGGCTCCCTTTTTCTTTGGCCTGGGATGAGTGTATTCTTGCCAGCCGCGTCTCGCGGACGTATGCTTAGGGAGTGAGAGGCTCATACGTCAGTCATGGCCCCCTGAGACCGCTGAAGTGGTACAAGCAACTGACTTCACCGAAGGGTCGGCTCCAGGCCGGGGCCTTCCTGGTGGAAGGCGCGCGCCACGTCAGCCAGGTCATCGCGGCGGCGCCGCAGGCCGTCCTGGAGGTTATCGCCAGCGGTGAAACCAGGTTGCCGGTGGGGTCGTTCCCCCGGCGCCGCGTGAGCGACCTCCAGATGCGTGCCATCGCCAATTCCAGCACCCCCCAGGGATTGGTGGCGGTGGTCCGGCTGCCTGAGGACGCGAGCGCACCGAAACTGCCGCCCGAGGC
This sequence comes from uncultured Dehalococcoidales bacterium, assembly GCA_964589255.1. Classification (GTDB taxonomy): domain Bacteria; phylum Chloroflexota; class Dehalococcoidia; order Dehalococcoidales; family SURF-40; genus CAZPSW01. Next base: position 8,228 of record CAZPSW010000044.1, on the reverse strand, counting down.
CGGAGGACGTGTGCTGCTGCTTGAGGACGTGCAGGATCCGGGTAACGTCGGGGCCCTGATCCGCACCGCGGCCGCTTTCGAGTTCCAGGGCGTGATACTGAGCCATAAATGCGCCGACCCCTACGGCCCAAAATGCGTCCAGGCCAGCGCCGGCAGCCTGCTCTCGCTCTGGCTGCGGCGCACCGCGGCCTACGCCAAGTTGGCAAAGGACCTCCAGGAGCGCGGCTACACGCTGGCCGCGGCGACACTGGTGGCTGGCGATGACCTGGCGGTACTGGAGCGGGAAAAACTGGTGCTGGCGCTGGGCAACGAGGCCGGCGGCCTGAGCCCCGCCATCACCGGCGCCGCGGACCGGTGCGTCAGCATCCCCATGGCGCGGTCGCGGGTGGAATCCCTCAACGTGGCCGCCAGCGGCGCTATATTGATGTACCTGGCGCGGCCTTGACAGGGGCCGTGAATCGGCATAAAGTCGAGGCCGGCCAGGGTCTGGAGGTAGCGATGAACTGGTGGATTTGCAGCGAGTGTTCCCACATCCTGGAAGCGGAAACGCCCCCCGGCGTCTGCCCGGAGTGTCACCACACCTGCGATTTCAGCAACATCACCTGCTACATTCCGGAATGCGGCGGCCCGGACAATATTGACCCGCGCCTGGTCAACGAACTGATGCAGGGCGCCCAGCAGACGGACAATCCGTTCTCGCCGGACAAGCTCTAAGGCGGGTTAGCGCTTCTTGCGGCGGGCGGCCGCGGCCAGCGGGGCCACCGTGATCCAGAGAGTCATCGTGATCAGCATCGCACTCTTGTAACTGATGTCCCCCTAGAGGCTCACCCGGGGCGACACCACGTCCCAGAGCAGCATCATAAAATAACCCATTGCGCACCTCTTTCGCGGCCATATCATACCGCTGGCGGGCGCGGCTGTAACCCCCCGGGTTTGGAGATAAATTATGAACCTCAAAGGCAAGGTGGTGGTGGTTACCGGCAGTACCCGCGGCATCGGTCACGCCATCGCCCTCACGGCGGCACGCGCCGGGGCCACGGTGGTCGTTTGCGGGCGTGACGCGGATGCGGTGACGGCGGCGGTGGCCGCCCTGGAGCAGAGCGGTGCCCGGGCTTCCGGCATCCGTGCCGATGTCTCCAAAGCGGCGGAGCTGGCGGCGCTGCTGGCCCACGCCGATAGCACCTGGGGTGGTATCGATGTCTGGATCAATAACGCCGGTCTCGGTGCCGGTTGGTGTCCCCTCCCGGAACTCAGTGCGGCGACGGTCTTCGAGGTGGTTGCGGTCAACCTTGGCGGTACCCTGGAGGCCTGCCGCATCGTGGTGCCTTACCTGCTGCATCAGGGTGGCGGCATGATCATCAACTTGAGCGGCAAGGGTACTGACGGCAGCGCGCAACCCAAAACCACCGTCTATTCCGCCACCAAGACCGCCGTCATCAGCCTCACCCGCAGCCTGGCGGCGGAAAACCGGGGGCGGCCAATCTCGATACACAGTTTCTTACCGGGTATGGTACGCACCGATCTTTTCGCGGAGGCTTTGACAGACCCTGAAATGGCGCGTACCCTGGATTACGTCTTCCGCGCCGTCGGCGTGCCGTTGACGGTGGCCGCGGAGGAGTGCGTCAAGATCATGAAACAGGTACCGGGGAAGCGCAGCGGCAAGCAGTATGCGGTGCTCCGCGGGCGCCGTCTGGTGCGGGCGGTGGCGCTGCTGATCTGGTACCGCGCCCGGGGTAAGATCAAAGCGTAGCCGGTATTTAAGGTGACCAGCTCGGCCTGATGTCGATGGCGTCGTCATAGGTCAGGCGGGACTGCTCGGAACCGTCAACGCGCATGCGATAGATCTCCCAATTGCCGTCACGGTTGGAAATGAAGGCGATGGTGCTGCCGTCCGGAGACCAGGAGGGGAAGAGATCCACGGCGCTGTTCAGGGTGAGATTGGTGGGGCCGGTACCGTCAGCGCGCATCAGGAAAATATCCGGTTGCAGATCCCGGTCGCTGCTAAAGGCGATGTGTTTGCCGTCCGGTGACCAGCGGCCCAGCACGTCGATCGCCGGGGAATTTGAGACATTGACCTGGTTGCTGCCGTCGGCGCGCATCACGTAGAGCTCAAAAATGCCGTCACGCTGTGACTGAAACAATATCTGCCGCCCGTCCGGGGACCAGCGCGGCAGGTTGTCCAGCTGGTCACCGCGTGTCAGCCGGGCCTGGCGCGTGCCGTCGGCCATCATGACGTAGATTTCGGAATTGCCGTCACGCTCTGAAACGAAGGCGATCTGCGCCCCGTCCGGGGACCAGGCGGGCTGGTAATCATCGGCTTCGGTGGACGTCAGCGCCCGGTTTTCGGTGGCCGCCACGCCCTGGGTGAAGATGTTCCGCCAGCCGGCTCCGGTATCCGCGGAATAAACCAGCACGTTGGCGTCCGGTGACCATGACGCGTCACCGTCGACGTTTTCCCCGAGGATCATCCTGGTATCACCATTGCTGACCCTTTGTATCACCTGATTGCTGATGCCGTTGGCCGTGTTCAGGCGGATGTAGGTGATGTAAGCGCCATCGGGTGACCAGATGGGCTCCCCCTCCGGAAAGTCATGCCCGGAAATGTGCTCTAGGTCAGACCCGTCCGAATTCATGGTGTAGATGCTGGAGCCGCCCCCGCGCTCAGATACAAAGAGGATGCGGTCCAGGTAGGGGTGGTCCGCGGGTTGGCGCACCAGTTGTCTCTGGCTGGCGTCAACCATCCAGATGGGGAAGAGCATCACCAGGATGATGATGATGACGACGCCGCCGCTCGCGGCCCACTTGGAATTCAAGACGGTCTCCTTACGGGTGCTCCCGTAACTTTAGCGCAGAGACGCGGATGCTGTAAAGCTGGGGGGGCGGGAAGACCGGGGGCGGCACATCTGACGCTGGTCTTGGGGCACAGTCACGGGACCGCCGGCACAACCACCTTCAAACGTGTTTGTTTTTGGGGTGACCCTATCCCCTGGCCCCTTCCCCTGCAATCAGGGGAAGGGGAAATTAGACTAAGAGACTGCGTTTCTTTGATTTTTTTGGATTTCCCGCGCAGGGAGAGCGCCCCGGTGGGACAGACCCGCACGCAGGCCTCGAATTCCGGCCCCAGGTCCGGCCCCAGCGGCGCCTCACCAAAGGTGGTGACGCGGCGCCGAAAACCGCGGTGGGCGAAACCGAGCATACCGGCGGCCCCAATCTCCCGGCCGGTACGCACGCAACGCCCGCAGAGCACGCACTTGTCCGGCTCGAAGCGGTAAAGCGGGTGGCTCTCGTCCAGCGGGTAGTGATTCAGGACTTTCGGCCAGCGCCGCGGTCTCAGCCGCGTGCGCAAGTGGTTCGCGATCTTTTGTAATTCACAGGCGCGGTTGGCGGCGCAACGCGCGCAGTCCGGCTGGTGGGCCGTCATCACCAGTTCGAAGCCGGCGCGCACCAGCTTCAGGACGCGTGGGCTGCGTGTCTGTACCACCATGCCCCGGGCCACCGTCACGGTGCAGGCGGGGACCGGCCCCGCCCATCCCTCGATCTCCACAAAACAGAGGCGGCAGGAAGCCTCGGGTTCCGTATCGACCTGCAGCATGCAGAGGTTCGGGATGTAGATGCCCGCCTCCAGCGCCGCCCTTAAAAGGCTGGTGCCGGCGGTGGCGCGGATAACACGCCCGTCGATGGACAGCGTCAGCCGCCTCATGTTTTACTCTCCACGGCTGGTGCCCGGTAGTCCGGCGCCGACGTCAGCGGCGAGTACTTCACCACCGCGTGGTATGCCGCCGGGCAGTGGGTGAGACAGAGACCGCACTTGACGCACTTATCCTGTTCCACCACCTTGATGCGCTTCTTATTCGGGGTGATGGCTTCCACCGTGCAGGGGCCGACGCAGGCGTCGCAGGAACGCCGGCAGAGTATCGGCTCGATGTAATAAGAGATCAGCGGCAGGCACATCAGGGCCGGGCAGCGCGCCTCCTTGATATGGGCCTCGTATTCCTCACGGAAATAGCGCAGCGTGGTCAGCACCGGGTTGGGAGCGGTCTGCCCCAGCCCGCAGAGTGAGCCGGCGCGCACCGCGTTGGCCAGTTCCAGTAGCGCGTCCAGGTCCGCCGGTTGGCCGCGGCCCTCGGTGATGGCCTGGAGCCGTGCCAGCATCACCCGCGTGCCGATACGGCAGAAATTGCACTTGCCGCAGGACTCCCGTTGCGTGAACTCCAGGAAATAGCGCGCCATTTCCACCATGCAGTCGTCTTCGTCGAGCACCACCAGGCCGCCGGAGCCCATCATGGCACCGGCTTTGTCCAGGGACTCGAAATCGATCGGCAGGTCCAGCGCGGACTCCGGCAGGCAGCCCCCGGACGGCCCGCCGATCTGTACCGCCTTGAAGCGTTTGCCGCCGGGCACACCACTGCCGACCCCGTAGATCACCTCCCGCAGGGTGGTGCCCATCGGTACCTCGGTGAGGCCGGTATTGACCACCTTGCCCGCCAGCGCGAAGATGGCGGTGCCGGGGCTGGTGGCGGTGCCGATGCCGCGGAACCAGGCGGCGCCGCGGTTCACGATGTGGGGCAGGTTAGCCAGCGTCTTGACGTTGTTGATCAGGGTCGGTTGACCGTGGAGGCCGTGCGTGGCGGGATATGGCGGGCGGTGGCGGGGCAGCCCGGCGCGTCCCTCCAGCGAGGCGATCAGGGCCGTCTCCTCGCCGCAGACGAAGGCGCCGGAGCCGCGAAAAACCGAGACCTCGAAATTGAAACCGCTGTCCAGAATATTGTCACCGAGGAGCCCGTCCCGCCGGGCCTGGGTGATGGCCGTTTCCAGCCGGGACACCGCCAGCGGATATTCCGCGCGCACGTAGACGATGCCCTCGGCGGCCCCCAACGCATGGGCCGCCAGCGCCATCCCTTCGAGCACGGCGTGGGGGTCACTCTCCAGTATCAGCCGGTCCATGAAGGCGCCCGGGTCCCCCTCGTCGGCATTGCAGATGACGTATTTCGCGGTGCCTGGCGCGCGACGGCACTGCGCCAGCTTCAGGCCGGTGGGGAAACCGGCCCCGCCGCGCCCGCGCAGCCCGGAGGACTTGACCTTGCGGATGACGGTTTCGGGCCGCTGCGGTAACGCCCGTGCCAGCGCCGCGTAGCCGCCCGCGGCGATGTAATGATCGATCTCCTCGGGGTTGATCTGGCCGCAGTTCGCCAGCACTACCCTTTTCTCCACCTGTGCGCGGGGAAAATCGGCCAGCGCCGGTACCAGTTCATCCGTTGCCAGCGCCCCGAGTACGAATTGCAGCAGCGGATCATCGCCGCAGAGGTATTCCCGGATCAGGTTCTCCATGATGATGGCGTTGACGTGAGCGTAGGCGATGGGCGCGCGGCCCGGCTTGCGCACGATCACCAGCGGTTCCGCGTAGCAGTGGCCCAGGCAGCCCGCCTCGAAGACGGTGGCCTCGAGGTCACGTTTGGCGGTCTCGGCGCGAGCTGCTTCGAGTACCTCCAACGCCCCGGCGGCCCGCCCGCAGCTGCCGCCGCCGACGATGATTACCGGGCGTTCGCCGTGCCACAGTTCACGCCAGCCACTTTCGGCGCGGTGCCGCAGCTCGGCGTAAGCCGCCGCGGTGGGGCCCTTACGCGGCGGCGTCACGCGGTTTCCTGGCGCTGGCCGCCTGCTCGAAGCCGAGCAGCAGCCCGTCGACGCGGGTGGGGTCACAGCGGGCCACCGTGGCGTCATCAACAACGCTCACCGGGGCCAGCGTGCAACAGCCGACGCAGGCCACCCGGTCAAGGTCAAATTCGCGGTCCGGGGTGGTTTCTCCGCTCTCGATCTCCAGGCGCCGCTGCCAGGCGTCGAGGGCAATGTAGCCGCCGAGCATGTGGCAGGCGGTACCGAGGCAAACGCGCACCGAATGCCGTCCCGGCGGGTTGCGGCGGAACTGGTTGTAGAAGGTGACCACCTCGTAGATCTCGACGGCGGGGATGCTGCTAAAGCCGGCCACCTCGAGCATCGCCTCCGCGGGGATGAAACCAAGCCTGGCCTGGACGGCCTGCAGCATCGGGATCAGGTGGCGTCGCGCTGGGCTGAAGTGACGCAGCAGCGCCTTCACGGCGCGGCGGTTCGCGGCCGCGGCCGCGGGTGATGATTGCCAGACTTTGCCGGTCATGCGGGCTCCTGTTTGACTGCTCAGCCGCCGTGGTTTGCTCTCTCTCAGTATAGCCTAAAGTGAGCGTCCGGGCTATTGACAGCACCCCCGGAGCAATCTAAAGTGGGGCATATGTCAGGGGTTATGGAGCAGCTATGAGGATGGTGGTCACCGGCGCCAGCGGTCACGTTGGGGCCAACCTGGTGCGTACCCTGGTGGCCCAGGGGGTGACGGTGCGCGCCGTTTGCCACCTGAGTACGCTTGGCCTCGACGGCACCGGCATCGAGATTTGCCGCGGCAACGTCTGCGAGCCGGTCTCCCTCAAGGAGATCTTTACCGGCGCCGACGTGGTCTATCACCTGGCGGCGCGGATATCCCTGCTCGGGGACGCCTGGCCGGAGATGGAGCGCGTCAACGTCCTCGGTACGCGTCACGTCGTCCAGGCCTGCCTCCAGGCGGAGGTTGGCCGCCTCGTTCATTTCAGTTCCATCCACGCACTCGATCCGGCACCCCTCGACGCCCCGGTGGACGAGGCGCGGCCCCGGGTCTCGCAGCCGGACACGCCGGCCTATGACCGCTCCAAGGCCCTGGCCGAGGTTGAGGTGGAAAACGGCATGGCGCGTGGCCTGAACGCGGTCATTTTGAACCCCACCGGTGTCCTCGGCCCGTATGACTTCCACCCGTCACACCTGGGCGCGGTGATCATGGCGCTGGCGCGGGGACGCATGCCGCTGCTGGTGAACGGCGGCTTCAACTGGGTTGACGTGCGGGACGTGGTTGATGCCGCGATCAACGCCGCCGCCGCCGCGCCCTTCGGCGCCAAATACATCCTTTCCGGCCATTGGCGCACGCTGCCGGAGATGGCCGCCGCGGTGGCCCGGGTCACCGGCGGGCCGCTGCCGCGTCTGGTCAGCCCCTACTGGCTGGCCCGCCTCGGCGCACCGCTGGTTTGCCGCCTGGACCGCATCGCGGGACGGCGGCCCCTGTTGACGCCGTTTTCGCTGGGGGCGCTGCGGCAGTTCCGCCACGTCAGCCACGACTTCGCTACCGCGGCCATGAATTACCATCCCCGGCCCTTCGAGGAAACGGTGGCTGATACCGTGCACTGGTTCCAGGACCACGGTTACCTGGAATCCGGCAGGCGCCGCGGATGAGCGAAGGCACTATTTTCAACCTGCTGCTGGCGGCCTGGTTCGTGCTGGCGGAAGTGGTCTTCGTAACGCTCTTTTTCATCAACGCACCGTACGGGCGTCACCAGCGTCACGGTTGGGGTCCGGCGCTGCGCGTCACGCCTGGCTGGGTGCTGATGGAGGCGGCCGCCCCGATCTCTCTGGCACTGCTTTTCATGCTGGGGGATAACCCGGTCACGCTGACCAGCTGGGCCTTCCTGCTGCTGTGGCAGGCGCATTACCTGCACCGCGCCTTCATCTACCCCTTCCGCCTGCCGCCGCGGGCCCGGAGCATACCGCTCACGGTGGTGTTGATGGGCCTCGTCTTCAACCTCGGCAACGGCTATCTCAACGGGCGCTACCTCTTCACCCTTTCCGACGGCTACACGGTGGCCTGGTTGTGGGACCCGCGTTTCATCGCCGGGGTGGCCATATTCGTGGCCGGTTTCGTGATCAACCGTTTTGCCGACCGCACCTTGCGCCGCCTGCGTCAGCCGGGAGGAACGGATTACAAAGTGCCGCAGGGTGGGCTTTACGGCTGGATATCCTGCCCCAACTACCTCGGGGAGATCATCGTCTGGTGTGGCTGGGCGCTGGCCACCTGGAGCCTGCCGGGTCTGGCCTTCGCGCTCTTCACCGCGGCCAACCTGGTGCCGCGGGCGCGGGCG
>CAZPSW010000044.1:0-251 GCA_964589255.1 uncultured Dehalococcoidales bacterium | reverse complement strand
CGGGCGCATCACCTCTGGTACCGGGAGCGTTTCCCGGACTATCCGGCGGGGCGCAAGGCATTGGTGCCGTGGCTCTGGTAGGGGTTTCACGCTGAGACCCCCCAAAGAGTCAAAGAGACGAAGTCTCTTAATCTAATATCCCCTTCCTTGAACGAAACGGGTTCAAGGGGCGCAGCCCCTTCGAGAATTATATTTCCCCTTCCCCTGATTTTAAGGGAAGGGGTCAGGGGATAGGGTCACCTACGAATAAT